>JBIIKC010000054.1:0-7169 GCA_044233375.1 Ilumatobacteraceae bacterium | reverse complement strand
CGAGGTGGTGGACTCCGTCGACGAGGCCGATGCGAATCTTGCGAATTCGACGCCCTTTGACCTCGACCGCAGTGAACCGCCACCCGTCGTAGTCGATGCTTTCGCCGATCGCCGGCACGTGTTCGAGTGTTCCGAAAAGAAATCCACCGACGCTGTCCCATTCTTCGTCGGGAATGTCGATGTCGAGTTCCTCGTTCACATCCGACACGCTCGTCGATCCATCAACCAAGTACTGGCCATCACGCAGATGCTCGATCTGCTCTCGGTCGGTGTCGTACTCGTCGATGATCTCTCCGACCAACTCCTCGAGACAGTCTTCGAGAGTGATGAGACCTGGCGAACCAGGTCCTTCATGAATGCGACACCCATGACATCGTCGTCGTCGCTCATCACGGGAATTCTGGAAAAACCGTGCTCGATCGCCAAGTCCACAACCTGGGCAAGGCTCGAGGAATGTGGCACCGTCACCATGTCCGGGAGGGGAATCATCACTTCTCGGGCAACGGTGTCACCGAACTCGATGATCGATTCGATGAGATCGCGCTCTTCTTCTTCGATGACCTCATCGGTGACTGCAGCTTCGACGATTCCGAGTAACTCCTGCTCGCTCACGAAAGGTCCCTTTTCCAGGCCCTTTCCGCGCACGATGACATTCGTGAGGCTGATCAGCCACCCGGAGACCATGCGCAGAGGTGGAAAGCGAACGAGGAGTCGCAGTCCTCTCGCCGTGCGCAGTGCCGCGCGCTCGGGGTACAGAATTGCATACGTCTTCGGAACTGCTTCGGCAAGAACGAAGAAGACGACAACGTTCAGAAGCACACCGATGATGACGCCAACTGCACCGAAGGCTCGCGCTGCGACCACACCGGTGAGGGTTGCTTGAACTGTCTGGCAGACGTTCACCGACAACAGCAACGGGTTGATCCAATTCTCTGGCTCCCCGACCAACTCCTGCAGGGCCTTTCCCTGACGGGCTCCGCCTTCGGCCATTGCAGCCGCCTTCGGCTTGGTCATACGTGACAGACCCATTTCTGCAAGCGCCAAGAACACGAGAACGATCAAAAGAAGAAAGGTGATGGCCAAGAGGCCCCAATCGACTCCCGTCAACGCACCGATCATCGCTTCATCCTCACTCATCCGTTCGGCTGCTCCTGGCGAAATCCCACCGGCACCGGTCCGTGCCAATGGTGAGCCTCGAGCAGTTGTCGTTCCCGTTGCCTCATGTTCTCCGTCGCAGATTCCGAGTCGTGATCCCATCCGAGGACGTGGAGGGTTCCATGGACGACCAGTAGCGCCAACTCGTCGTCGAGATTGCCTGCGTGATCAGGCGCCTGGTCGCGCGCCACGGCCGGGCAGATCACGATGTCACCGAGCAGAAGAGGAAGGTCTCCACGATCGGGAGGCGACCTGTCAGGACCTCTGCTCGCGCCTGTCGGCCCACTCACGACTTCGACGACCTCGCCCGCATCGATGGGAAATGCAAGCACATCCGTAGGTCCTGCCATGCCCATGTGTTCATGATTGAGTTCTGCGATGTCGTCGACCTCCACGAAAAAGATGCTCAGTTCGGTCCCACCGCGAATTCCCTCATCAGCGAGAACGGAGCGCGCAAGACTTTGCCATCTTTCGAGATCGATCGGCACCTCTGACTGCTCATCGGCGCAGAAGACTTCGGCCTCAGTGTTCCCACCGACTCGAACCCTTCTGCGCAATCGAGGTGGCCCGTCAGCCATCGTTGGTCACCTTGGTCGATTCATCAGTCGGTCGTTCAGCTGATCGCTCCACTGCGGACCTTTCGTAGGCCGCCACGATGTCGGCAACGATTCGATGGCGGACCACGTCACCTGCTCCGAGATGAACGAACTCGAGTCCATCGATACCGATCAAGACCTTCTCCAAACCCGCAAGTCCGCTTCTCCCACCCGGCACGTCGACTTGGGTGATGTCACCCGTGACCACGACTTTCGACCCGAATCCCACTCGGGTGAGGAACATCTTCATCTGCTCGGCTGTGGTGTTCTGTGCTTCGTCCAGAATGATGAAACTGTTGTTGAGCGTGCGACCTCGCATGAATGCGAGCGGAGCAACCTCGAGAGCCTGTTTCTCGAGAAGCTTCTGGACCCCATCGCCGTCGACCATGTCGTAGAGCGCATCGTACAAGGGACGTAGATAGGGGTCGATCTTTGCCATCAGGTCCCCAGGGAGAAATCCGAGTCTCTCTCCCGCTTCGACAGCAGGCCGAGTGAGGATGATTCTCTGGACGGACTTGCTCTGCAGCGCTTGCACAGCCATCGCAACTGCAAGCCAACTCTTGCCCGTTCCTGCGGGACCGATAGCGAAGGTGATCACGTTGCGACGGATCGCATCCACGTAGCGCTTCTGCCCACCCGTCTTCGGTCGAACGACTCGACCCTTCGCCCCGCGCACGATGTCTTCGGTGAGAACCGAGCTGGGACTCTCGTCGCCTCGAACCATCGAAATGCATCGCCGCACAACAGCATCATCGATCGGTTCACCCGACTCGAGGAGAACGACGAGTTCTTGCATCAACTTCACAACGGTTGGAGCTGCTGGACCCGAAATGGACACCTCGTTCCCCCGCACGGCAATCGAAACATCGGGAAATGCCTCTTCCACGAGACGCAGATACTGATCCCTGGAGCCGAGCAGACCCGTCATCAGGTGGGTCCCCGGAACGAGCACGGTCGAGGCGGTCGAAGACGTCATTCAGCGATCACCCATACCGTGACCGTCAGGCTATCGCGCTTCAGCCGGGTGCAGTGGGTGCTACGACGTAACGTCCCGTGACCCCGCCACCCACGATCGTCGTCAGTACCTGGTCGAGGTCCCCCAGATCGATCGAATGACCGATTGCGTCGAGCCCTGCGGGCTTGAGATCTGTGGCGATGCGCTGCCATGTTTCGATCCGCACACCCATCGGAGTCTGAACCGAATCGATTCCAAGCAGTGCGATACCTCGAAGAATGAATGGAATGACCGTTGTCGACAGACTCGAACCGCCCGTCAAACCACTGGCAGCTACCGCACATCCATACTTCAATCGCTTGAGAAGATTGGCCAGTGTCGAGCCACCGACACAATCCACTGCGCCATTGAACTCCATCGTCTGCAACGGTCGCCCGTCGTCGTCTGCCAACGTCGAACGGTCGACGATTGCGTTGGCGCCAAGCCCACGCAAGTACTCAGACGCTCCGGGCTTCCCAGAACTCGCAGTGACGTCGTAGCCGAGACCGGCCAGCATCGATACAGCCATACTCCCGACTCCCCCAGTAGCTCCCGTAACGAGGACAGGACCGCCATCGGGGCGGATACCCCACCGTTGCAGAGCGATGACCGAGAGCGCAGCGGTGAACCCGCCTGTTCCGACCACCATCGCCTCTCGAGTCGTCAGACCTGCGGGCAGCGGAACGATCCACTCTGCGGGAACTCGCGCATATCGGGCATATCCGCCGTGCCGAGAGGTTCCGATGTCGTACCCATGTGCAATGACGAGATCGCCGGCAGCGAAACCGTTCGCACTTTCCACCACCCTGCCTGCGAGATCCACTCCAGGAATCAATGGAGACAGCCGGGCCACCTTTCCGGACACAGTCGACGCAAGCCCGTCCTTGTAGTTGACGCTCGACCATTCGACTTCGATCAAGACCCCATCTGGCGAGATGCTTTCGAGATCGACTTCCTGGACACCACGAGTTGGGTTGTCACGATCATTGGAGAACACGAATGCGGGAAATGACGACATCGGCAAACCATACGCAGAGGTCCCTGTTCGGACAAAGACATTTCCGAAAAATCAAGTGCACACGAACACGCAGATTCCTCTGTGCAAGCGACAGACGTCGAAATGCTCCGCCTAAGATCCGTGCAACTCAGTTATGAAGAACTTCCGCTCCCTCTTGAATCTCAATTCGCACAATGCTGCGTCGCCCTCGACAGCCAACCGGGTCGGAGGTCCTCGCGGTTCCCGTTCATGGACCAACTGGGCCGGCAATCAATCATGTCGACCCGCTGCAATTCATTTTCCGACCTCGACAGCCGAAGTCAGCGACATCGTTTCTCGAGCGGCTGCAGCTGGTGAAACGGTCAAAGCAGTTGGGTCCGGTCACAGTTTCACTCCGGCGGCGCTGACTTCTGGGCACCTCATCGATCTCAGCAGAATGTCGCGACTCATCGACGTCGACAGGGAGGAACACCGTGTCACCGTCGAAGGAGGAATCTCCATCGACGATCTGAACAACCTCCTGCACGGCCTCGGATATGCCTTGCCGAATCTCGGTGACATCGCCTACCAAACGATCTCTGGTGCCGTTGCGACTGCGACACATGGAACGGGTCGGCTCCTCGGAGGAATCGCAACACGAATTTCTGGGATGTCCGTCGTTGCGGGTGACGGCAACGTCGTCCACATGGATTCGTCGAGAAATGCAAATCTCCTCGAATCTGCCCGCGTGGGGGTCGGAGCTCTCGGCATCACGACCCAGTTGACTCTCGACGTCGTTCCCGCCTTTCGATTGCGCGCCCAGGAAGGGGCCGACCGACTCGAGCGCATTCTCGACAACATCGACGAAAATGTCGAAACGAACGATCACTTCGAGTTCTTCTGGATCCCCCATACCGAGTGGGTGCTGACCAAGCGGAACAATCGCACTGATGAACCCTTGTCGCGAGTGAATCCGATAGGACATTGGTACAAGAAGACATTTCTCGAAAACATCGCATTCGGTGCAGTGTGTCGAGCAGGTCGATTTCGGCCCCGGTGGATTCCACGACTTGCCACAGCTCTTCCATCGTCCGGACAGACCACCTACGTCGACGACAGTTATCGGATATTCGCCAGCCAGCGCATCGTGAAATTTGTGGAGATGGAATATGCCATTCCGCGCGAGCATTGTGCCGAGGTCCTGCGGCGGATCAAGAACATGATCGAATCCAAGGGACATCTCGTGAGTTTCCCCGTCGAGGTGCGTTTCACGGCCGCAGACGACATTCCTTTGTCGACAGCGTCGGGGCGAGAAACCGCCTACATCGCTGTTCACATGTACAAGGGGATGGATCACACGGAGTATTTTCGCGACGTCTCCGAGATCATGGCCGACTACCTGGGACGCCCTCATTGGGGAAAGATGCATGACCTGTCAGCCGATGAGCTTTCGAAGCTGTATCCGCGTTGGGACGAGTTCCTGGCCGCTCGGTCGCAACTCGACCCCACGCGCACGTTTGCCAATTCGTACACACATCGCGTTTTCGGCGAGTGAAGTACCGGGCGATCAGGGCAGGTAGACCGTGTCCAGAGCCTGATCAATGACCTCGAGTTCGGACTCATCACTCACTTGTGCAAGCACGATCACCATCGCGTCGTAGTAGACGTCGTAGAACGCCCCTACGACGTAGAACATTCCAACCACTCCACCACAGTCGACATAGACATCGAATTCTCCGATCAGATCCTGACCTTCGAACGTGTCTCGGCCGAGATAGTCGCAACTGTCCGGAGCGAAGAACTCGAGCGTCGACTCGAAGTTGCTGGCATCCAGTTCGGGAGCGGCGATCACTGAAATTCCCGGAGTGCTCCAGGTATCGAAGAACTCCTGCAGGTTTGTGGAAGCAGAAACCGCCGGAAGTGTGAACCCGAGGAAATCGATCGAAGTGCCACTTCGATCCGTCCAATTTACGGGTACCTCGACTTCCACGCTCTCTGTGTCATCGGTGATCTTCACATATTCGAACGTCGCTTCCTCGCCCGGCACAGCGGTCTCGTCAGTGATCTGATCGGAGATGGAGACGTCGACCGTGAGAGGGCGATCCGGGTTGTTCAACTCACCGCTCAGAATTTCTCCGGTATCGAATCGAACGATGGAGACGGCCATCGCCCGGTCCGAACCTTGCGTTCGCAGAACATCGCAGTATCCAGCTTTGGTCGCGCCATATTCAGAGACGTCCTCTTCGGTGACGACAGGACGACCGGCGAGTTCGATGATGATGTCCCCGGGCTGGATACCGAGGTCGCTTGCGGGGCTTCCGGCGCGAACTCCACTCACCCACAAGCCTGCATAGTCCTCGCTGGCGAACGCAAACCCGTTGACACCGATCGCTTCTCGGTCCTGACCTGAGGCGAGCTCGGTGACGACCTCTTCAGCCAGTTCGGCCGGGATGGCGAAGAACTGCGAAGTTCCTGTTCCGGCATCGAAATCCGCGTAATTCACGCCGATGACTCGACCATCCTCTGCGACCAACGGACCACCTGAATTGCCCGGCTGAATGTTCGCATCATGCTCGATGGCGAACTCGATGGATGACCAATTCGTGTCGCCATTGGCCCGAGCCTTCACGACGCTGCCGCGAGTCAACGAATACTCGGGATCACCGAGCGGAAATCCCGCTGCCCATGCATCGATACCTGGTTCTATTTCGTCACGAAACCAATCAAGGTAGGAATATCCGTCTCCGGTCAGATCGAGTACCGCAAGATCGTCACACTCCGACACGCCCAATATGCGTGCGCTCTTCGGGCGCTCTTCGCCTTCGAGATACACCTCGAGGCTTCCCGCACCTTCGACAACGTGCTGATTCGTCACGATCAGTCCGTCGTCAGAAATGAGAAATCCCGTACCGCTTCCCGAGAATGCAGTCTGACCGAAATCAGGATCGCGGAAACTTCCCTCAGCCACGATTCGCACGACTGCGCGCCGGACATCTGTCTTGTCCGCGATGTCACTGGACCCTCCCGAGCGTTCAGACGATCCAGAACCTCCGCATGCCGCCAGTGTGACGATGCCTGCAACGGCGACTCCCATTCGAACTCGCATCGCGACCTCCCGTGTACGTAGGCACCCCTACACGAAGAACCCTAGATCGCTTGGTCGAACTTTCCCCACATGGATCGCATCTGCAGTCGATACTCGCCCGGAACTGAACTCCTCTATCAGAGTGAGAAATCGATCTGCTTCGATGATCAGCACGCATCAATCAAGATCCCACTCGGTCGGTACGGTGCGTCTCGTGACGTTGACACTCGAAGATCTGACAGTTCCCGCCCCACCGCCGTCAGAGGCCGATTGGAATTCTGACGGAGTCGTCTTGATGAAGTCGTTCATGGCAGAGAAGGAGATGAGCAGGTACGAGAAGCACTGGTTGAAACACAACAGGGA
>JBIIKC010000053.1:0-7244 GCA_044233375.1 Ilumatobacteraceae bacterium | reverse complement strand
TGAAAGCTGCCGCTGAGTCTCTCGGCGTCCGCATCTACGAGGACAGCAAGGCCACCTCCCTCGAACGCGACGGGGTCGGTGTGCTCATCCACACTCCTCTCGGACGAATTCGCGCAGGCAAAGTTGCACTTGCGACCAATGCGTTCAAGCCATTGCTCAAGCGACTCAACAATTACATCGTGCCGGTGTACGACTACTGCATGGTGACCGAACCCCTCACACAGGAGCAGCTCGACCGAATCGGTTGGAAGAATCGCCAAGGACTTTCGGACATCCCCAACCAGTTCCACTACTACCGCTTGACCGAGGACAACCGCATTCTCTGGGGTGGCTACGACGCCATCTACTTCTTCCGAGGCAAGGTCTCGAGCGAACTCGAGAGCCGACCCGAGAGTTGGGCGAAGTTGAGCGGACACTTCTTCCGCACGTTCCCCCAGCTCGACGACGTGCGCTTCTCACACATGTGGGGAGGCGCGATCGATACATGTTCGCGCTACTGCGTGTTCTGGGGAACTGCTCTCAACGGCCGTGTCGGATATGCGCTCGGCTACACCGGCCTCGGAGCAGCAGCGTCGCGCTTCGGCGCCGAGGTCATGTTGGACCTTCTCGATGGACGACGGTCACGTGCGACGGAGACCGATTTCGTGAGGAAGAAGCCCGTCCCCTTCCCTCCCGAGCCGTTCAAGTTCCTCGGCATCCAAGCGACACGATGGAGCCTCGACCGAGAAGACAAGACCGGCAAGCGCAATCTGTGGCTACGGACCCTCGACCAACTCGGCCTCGGTTTCGACAGCTGACCCCGCCCCGATTCCGAACAACTTCTCGAGCAGGCTGGGCAAGAGGGACTTGCCCACGAGAGCGTCCAGATCGACTTGTCGAAGATGAACACCATCTGCGCGCAGTGCACCGGGAGTCGGCTCGAATGCAGCAAGAGCACCCGACCACGGAACCACTTCGATTTTCGGCCACGTTGCGAACCAACCCTGAATCACGGCATTCCATGCTGCGATTCGCTCGGGGCTGGAAAACGGGGCTCCTCCGAGTGCACCGCCATGAATGGGCGGACTGTCGAGGATCATCACATCGATGTTGCGAGAACTGATCTCTGCCATGAAACGGGCGATGAACGCGTCGTGCCTTCGCCCATATTCCTCTGATCCGGGCAGATACCAGTTCGGATCGTCCGGATAGCGCTGTTCGGCCTGCTCCGGCACCGACACGGCAACGATCACGACTGAAGGCTGGAAGGATTGGAGAGCAGAGAGCCACTCCACCTCGATGGTCGGACAACGCTCCAGATCGAAGTCGACACCTTCCCACCATTTGACCGCCGCCACTTCGACGAGCGGGCAATTCTGACCGCCGGCCCACAACACATTGATCCGATCACCCTCGAGAGAATCGATCGCGACCGATATGCCGTACGACGTCGAGTCTCCGATCACCATGACCCGCTCACGAGTATCGTCTCCAGCGGTCATCGAGCGAATGGTCGCCACCTCGTGGAGAATGTCGACCGATGTCGGATTCACGAGTGCGGAGATGTTCGTCGAGCGCAATGCAGCGTCCTCGATGAAAGCCGTCATCGCATCGACCGCGCTTGTGCCTTCAGGAGCGGCATCGCCCACGTCGAGGAAGATTGCTGGAGTCGTTGGAATGACCTCGACCACTGCGTTCACGTAGGCCTTCGTCGAGTCGAAGAACGTCGGATCATCGGCCTGCAACGGTCCAACTGATGCCAGCACAGTTGCACGATCGAGAGCGCCGAATGCAACGACGACGATGTCGGGTCGGTGGTCGAGGAGCTGACTGTCGATTCGCTTCGACGGGTCTGCACACGCCGGAGTCGATGTGAGAGGGCAGTTTCCGTCGGTTGCGTCGACGAGTTCGAGCGCGAAGTCCTCATCGAGGGCCCTCTCAAAAGTGTCGGCCGCTGACGACTCACTTCCGATCACGAGGATGCGCAACTCCGGTCGTTGTTCACTGTCTGCGAAGTTGACGAATCCTGCCGGAGCATCCAAGCCTGCAAGAACCGGTGCCGGGTTCCGAGGCACGAACGCGACAGTGATCAACGAGACTCCCAACGCAGTGACCAGCGCAACTGCCGAACGGGACGGCGTGCGCAATACGGAACGGCGTCGCACGGGCTGCTCGACCAATGTCGCCGACATCCATGCGAGCACAAAGGTGATGGCAAGGCGCAGAGCGTGCAGGGACCAGTTCTCGATTCCGACCGAGTCCGGGGTGACGGTGAGGAAAACCGGCCAGTGGAAGAGATACAGCCCGTAGCTCAGCCCTCCCATCCGAACGGCGACGCGACGCTCTGCAAGCCAACGCACCGGTCCTGGACTTTGCACACCAACGATCAACAACGCCGACAGACCGGACACGGACACAAGGCCACCCGAGTACAGCCATGAATCACCCGTGTCGCCCGTGGCGACGAGAGCGATGAAACCTCCGAGCGCGAGACCGAACACGATCGAGTTGGCGACTGGAGACGAAACAAGTCGGGCCCGCCTCGATGCTTCATTCGGCCCGAATCCCCCGAGGGGAAACACGAGAGCCAGTAGCGAACCGGTCAGGATCTCTGCGGCCCGGATGTGCGTCCCGTAGTAGATGACATCGCGCGAGGTACTGAGGAGACCGGCGGCGACGCTCGCCATCCACAGCACGATGATCCCGACTGCCACCGATCCCCGTCGTCGAAGCGCGAAGAGACCCGCCATCACGATTGGGAACAGAACGTAGAACTGCTCCTCGATCGCGAGCGACCAGAAATGCAGCACCGGCGACGGCGCCGATGTGAACAGTTCGGCGTACGACGTCGAACTCGTCATGAACCGCCAGTTCGCCGCATACCCGAGTGCCGCGACCAGGTCCCCTCGCAGGCGCTGAGAGGGAAAGCGATCGAAGGCGATGGCGGTCACCGCAAGAGCAGTGATGACGAGCACAGCTGCCGGCATCAAGCGCCGAAGCCGGCGCGCCCAGAAAGCACGAAGGTCGATCCGGCCGCGTTCGGCGTGTTCCCTCAGCAACAGCTGCGTGATCAAGTACCCGGACAGCGTGAAGAACAACGAGACACCGAGAAATCCGCCGGCTGCCCACTCGATCTGGAGATGGAAGAAGAGAACGACCAGCACAGCAAGAGCGCGTAGACCGTCGAGGCCCGGGACGAACGGAGCCGATTCCGAACGCTCCTTGTTTACCCCGACCTGCACCCTGAAAGGCTATGTCGAACACCGACTCTCTTTGAAAACAGCCTTGTACGCGTCGCTTCGAACTCGGCAAACAACACTCACAGCGCCCCGGATTCGGAATGAGTCGGCGGGGCGACCTGGTGGACTAGAACGACAAGGTGACTTCTTCGACTGATCGACCGGCAACTCTTCCCACGGTTCTGGTCGGACTCGGGGCAGGACTGCTCGGTGGAATGTTCGGAGTCGGCGGGGGCATCCTCGTCGTCCCCGCTCTGGTCCTCTTGTTGCGCATGGACCATCGCATCGCCAATGGAACATCGCTCGGTGCAGTCCTGCCGATTTCGATCTCGAGCCTCGTCACGTATTGGTCACATGGAAATGTCGACTGGTGGCTCGCTTTCTGGCTCGCCCTGGGGGCGCTCGGCGGGGCGCTGCTCGGCACGAGATGGATTCACGTTCTGCCACGTCTCGTACTCGGCTACATGTTCGTCGTGATTCTCGTGATCACGGCCGTGCGGTTGTTCATTCCCATGACTTCGACCGGACGCGACGCGCTCGACATCGTCTCGGCTGCTGCCCTCGTGGTGATCGGCTTCGCAACTGGGGTATTGGCCGGGTTGCTCGGTATCGGCGGCGGCGTGGTCATGGTGCCCGCGATGGTGGTGTTCTTCAGCGAACCCTCTGTGGTTGCCAAAGGAACTTCCGTAGCAGTGATCATCCCGACTTCGATCATGGGCACCTGGCGGAATTGGAAGGTGGACAACATCGACATGAAGGTCGCTGCGATCGTCGGAGTGTCAGGAATCCTGTCTGCAGTCGCCGGTGGATTCATCGCCGACGTCATGCCCGAAGATCTCTCGAACGTTCTGTTTGCAACCTTGATCGTGATCGTTGCGATCCGAATGATCGTCGATCTGCAGAAGTCGTCGCGAACTGTCACCCCCGTGTGATCACAGCAACGGAATCAGGCTCGCCAACTGCTCGAACTCGTCCATGGTGACGGCGGCTGGGTTCGATGACAGAACCTGCACGCACACATGATCAGCTCCTCCGTCGAGATGAGCCTTGATTCGTGCATGGATGTCGTCGAGAGTGCCCCACGCCACGATTGCATCGACGAGGGCGTCCGTCGGTCCATTCGGTCCCGCGATATCCGAATCCGTCCACCCGAGTCGTTTGAGATTGTTGGTGTAGTTCGGCAACCCGAGGTACGTCGACATGAACCCGCGTGCAACGGCACGCGCCTCTTCGGGATTCGTCGAGAAGACGACCGCCTGTTCGGGAGCGAGGAGAGCATCAGGACCGAGAGCGGCACGGGCAATCGGCGTGTGCTCAACCGGCACGAAATAGGGATGGGCCCCGAGCGTGCGCTCTGCTGCGAGCTTCAGCATCTTCGGACCGAGCGCTGCGAGACAACGCGCAGGTGGTGTCGTCGGCTGGGCTCCGAAGTACATGCCGCGATCCATCGCATCGAGGTACGAGACCATGTTCGAATACGGCTTGCCGTAGTTCGCACCGTGAAAACCCTCGACCGCTGGCTGGTGGCTGACGCCGATACCGAGCAAGAAACGATCCGGAAATGCCTCGGTGACGGTCTTCCAGCCGGCCTGCATCGTCATCGCAGAGCGAGCGTGCAATGACGCAATGCCAGTTGCGAGCACGATCTTCTCCGTTGCTGACAGCAGCAACGAGGTCGATGCAAACGGTTCGCGTCCCACTGCCTCGGGAACCCAGACCGCACCGAAACCGAGCGACTCGATGTCGGCGATCACCTTTTGAGCCTGCTTCATCGGCTGCATGTCGAGCTGAAACGTCCACAGACCGAGCTTTCCGAGAGATTCACGTGTCAGAGCCATGGCTCGAAACTAGGCGACGACGGCTGAGCCACACGCATGGAAAGAAAAACGTGCTCTCGTCAGATCTTGTCGATGATCATTCGACGAGCCACGCGTCGATCAGCTTGCGAGCAATCGAGATTCCTGGAGGAATCGGCGGCAGATCGTCTTTTCGATACCAATTGGCGTCGACGATCTCCTTCGGGTCGCATTGAATCTCCCCCTCGACCCATGTCGCGCGAAATCCGAGCATGAGACTGTGTGGAAACGGCCACGGCTGACTGCCCGCATAGCGGACTTCGTCGACGGCGACTCCGACCTCCTCGCGCACCTCTCGAACGACAGCTCCCTCCAGCGTCTCACCGGGCTCGACGAATCCGGCGAGACAGCTGTACATCGGCGCTCGGAATTGGACCCCGCGAGCAAGTAACGCCTCCTGATCGGGACCGTGTTCCCCTCGGGTGACGAGCGTGATCATTGCGGGCGCAAGACGCGGGAAGCTCAAAAGTCGACACCGGGGGCAGCGCATTGCCCGCTCTCCATCGGCCTGTTCCGTTCGCTCACCGCAGCGACCGCAGAATCGATGCGTCCTACCCCATTCGACGATCTGGACGGCACGTCCGGCGACGAGCCACTCGTCTTCGCTCGCCCGTCCGAAGTACGAATACAGATCGAGCGCTCCCCCATCGGAGGGATCGTCTCCGTGAGGAACGTCGACACCCCAACAAGCGGCACCATCGAGGACTCCGAGGAAATGGGCGGCGAATCCTGGGTCGGCTGGTCGGCTGTCCTCCCACACTCGAGATTCGACGACGTGGAAGTACCGATGTGTGTCGACGGACTCCGGCGCGACGGCTGCTGGCTCGAATCGGCTGTGCCGGGAGATGGACCCGGGTGCCGACCTAGAAGCCTGACTTGGGGATGCTTGCCTCGGGATGCGCTGCGAATCGGTCACCCGCACAGCATGACCCTAAGATGCCGTCCATGTCGAACTCCCAGAAATCGAACACCACTTTCTCCGGTCGCACGGTCGTCATCGTCGACGCCGTGCGCACACCCGTTGGCCGTCGAAACGGCGGACTCTCGAGCCTCCACCCAACTGACCTTCTCGGAGTCGTGCAGAAGGCGATCATCGAGCGAACCGGAATCGACCCGAGTGCGGTCGAGCAGGTGGTCGGCGGAAACGTCAGCCAGGTCGGTGCTCAGAGTTTCAACATCACGCGCACCGCATGGCTCTCAGCGGGCTTGCCATTGACGACGGCCTGCACGACGATCGATACCCAGTGCGGATCGAGCCAGCAGGCAACCGGCCTTGCAGCATCGCTGATCGCATCAGGAGTTGTCGACGTCGCGCTCGCATGTGGCGTCGAGTCGATGAGCCGTGTCCCGATCGGAAGCAACTCCAAGAAAGAACTCGGCCTCGGAACCCCTGTGAGCAAGAGCTACTTCGAGCACTACGAATTCACCTCGCAGTTCGAAGGTGCCGAGCGCATCGCCGATAAGTGGGGAATCGATCGCAACGACACCGACCGATTCGGTCTCGCCTCACAGGAGCGAGCGGCTCGTGCGTGGGCAGAAGGTCGATTCGACGGCCAGTTCGTCGAAGTCACTGCACCTGACCTCGACGAGCAGGGTGAGCCGACGGGCAGCACTCACGTGGTGTCGAAGGACGAGGGCATGCGTGAAACCACCCTCGAGAAGTTGGCGACCCTCAAGCCAGTCGCTCGCGAAAACGGTGTGCACACGGCGGGCAACTCGTCGCAGATCTCCGATGGCGCCGGCGCTGTTCTGATGATGACGCTCGAGAAGGCGAACGAGCTCGGACTCAAGCCCCGTGCGCGCGTCGTCGACAACTGCCTCGTCGGCGTCGACCCCGTTCTCATGCTCACGGGACCGATCGACGCAACGCAGCGTCTCCTCGAGCGCAACAACCTGACCATCGACCAGATCGACACATTCGAGATCAATGAAGCATTCGCCTCGGTCGTTCTCGCATGGGCCAAGGAAGTCGGTGCTGATCTCGAAAAGACGAACCCCAATGGAGGTGCCATCGCTCTCGGTCACCCCCTCGGCGGCACCGGAGTCATCCTGACCACGAAGGCTCTCTACGAACTCGAGCGCACGGGTGGTCGCTACGGCATCATCTCGATGTGCTGCGGAGGCGGTCTCGGCACGGGAACTCTCATCGAGCGCATGTGATGTCATCACC
>JBIIKC010000052.1:0-7269 GCA_044233375.1 Ilumatobacteraceae bacterium | reverse complement strand
CCGTTGTCGTGGCGGTCATGCACAATCCGCAGAAGCCGTCAGGTCTCATCGATCTCGGTCATCGGGTGGAGTTGGCAGAGGCGTGTTTGGCTCATCTTCCTGACGTCGAGGTGCGTGCTCATCCCGGCCTTGCGGTGGACGCGGCGATCAACGAGTCAGCCAACTTCATCGTCAAGGGTTTGCGAAACGCAACTGATTTCGACGTCGAACAGCAAATGGCTCATACCAACTTCGCGGTGTCGGGCGTGCGTACCGTGTATCTTCCTTGTCGTTCGGACCACGCGTTCATTTCGAGCCGCTTCATCCGGGAGATCGCGCATCACGGCGGTGATGTGTCCCATATGGTTCCTGAGCCGGTACGGCATGCCTTGGCGAGTATCTTTGGGGATCCCCGCGAGCGCAAATCGGGACGAGGCTCATGAGTTACAGGTTCGACGACTTCGATGAGGACACCGGTTCGTACGACCGGGTGGTGAACGAACAGACCGGGGACTCGGGAGTTCTCCTGAGACGAGCCATCGACATCATTGCCACTGCTCCGAATATGCCCTTGTCTTCGACACCGAGAATCGATCGAGACGAAATCATCGAATTGCTCGAAGAGGCTCTGCATCGCCTTCCCGATGAACTTCGTCAGGCACGATGGATGCTCAAGGAGCGAGACGAATTCATCCAGCGGACTCGACGAGAAGCGGAAGAAGTGATCGAGGCTGCAAAAGTGCAGGCCGAACGCTTCGTCCAACGTTCGGAGGTCGTTCGTGCTGCCGAGCAACGGGCCCGACAGATTGCAGAGGCTGCCGAGGACCACTCGCGCCGAACCAAACTCGAGACCGAAGACTTTCTCGACCAACGGCTTGCGAGTTTCGAAATCCTGCTCGACAAGCTTTCCAAGACCGTTGCAACGGGTCGTAGAAGGTTGGCGATCGGCCAGCGCAGCGACGAAGAAGGTACTGATGCCCAGGAGTCGGACAACATCGCTGAAGGTCGGGACAATTCCGACGCAATCTTCTTCGATCAGGATGACACGTATTCTCGTTGAGGCACTGAGCGGCCGGTGAACGTCATGGCGAGGAACGCTCTCAAAGTCAATGCATTCGAGATGCTTCGACGTCCGGGTACGGTCAAGTCCATTCGGATCGATGTCGATCCAACATTCCTCGACGTGGACGATTCTCGGGTCGTTCCTGGCAGCGAAGTCGAGATCGATCTCATCTGTGAGAGTCTCAGCGACGGAATCGTCGTCAAGGGCCTCGTCGGGGCCAGTTTCCACGGGGAATGCCGCCGGTGTCTGAAACCCCTCGTGGGTCGAATCGACGCCGATGTGAACGAGTTGTACCAGGTAACAGTGACGGATCCGGATGCTTTTCCCATCGAAGGCGACCAGATCGACCTCGGGCCGATGGTGCGCGAAACCGTTCTCTTGGAACTGCCCGATGCCCCTCTGTGCACGATCGATTGCGCCGGACTGTGTGCAACGTGTGGCAGGGACCTGAACGAGGGCGACTGTTCGTGCCCTCGGGACGATGTCGATCCTCGCTGGTCGGTGCTCGATGCCCTACGCGACCGACTGCCCGAATAGACGTCCGAAGCGAGTTCGGTTCTGTGACCCCGCTGCCGGTGGTCTCCGTGATGGGGGGTCGATCTCGCAGCAGGAACCGGGTGTGCAAGGAGGCTGAGAACCGCTAGTCTTTCCAGCCGTAACGAGGAGATGTTGCCGTGGCAGTTCCGAAGAGAAAAAAGTCGAAGATGAAGGGGCACAGCCACATGGCTGGAGCCTGGAAGTTGGCTGCTCCCTCGCGCAGTATCTGTCCGCGATGCAATTCGGCGAAGGTTCCCCACACGGTGTGCAAGACGTGTGGCTGGTACAAGAACCGCGTCGCAATCGAAGTCTGATCGCTTCACTCTCGCTTTCCGTGAGATTCGAAGCTCGATCCCTGTCGCCCTCATCGTGCGTGATCGACACCTCTCCTGAGATGACATGACACTTCCTGTCGCTGTCGATGCAATGGGTGGTGATTTCGCGCCGACTCAGATCGTTGCTGGAGCTCTCGAAGCCGATCGATTGGGGATCCCCGTGATCCTTGTCGGGCCCGAGAATCTCGAGGGTGCAGAACACCTCGAGGTCCTCCCTGCCTCCGAGGTGATCGCGATGGATGAGGATCCCGCATACGGAGTTCGGCGCAAGAAGGATTCGACCCTCGTTCGGGCGGCTGAGGCAGTTCGGGACGGACGCGCATGCGCCATGATTTCGGCGGGGAACACGGGAGCCACCATGGCCTCGGCACTGCTGCGGATGGGGCGCATCAAGGGTGTCAATCGCCCGGCGATAGCTACTCCGATCCCCGTTCCCGGTGGTACCCATACAGTTCTCCTGGACGCTGGTGCGAATACCGAGGTTCAGGCGGAATGGCTGGTTCAGTTCGCTCTGATGGGTTCGGTGTATTCGCGCCACCGCTATGGCATCTCGAATCCGCGTGTCGGTCTGCTCTCGATCGGAGAGGAACCGGGCAAGGGAGACACTTTGCGCAAGGAGGCATTCGAACTTCTCGGAAATGCTCGGGGGATCGACTTCATCGGGAACGTCGAAGGACGTGATGTGATGTCCGATTCCGTCGACGTCGTCGTCACCGATGGATTCACGGGAAATGTCGTCCTCAAAACTCTCGAGGGCGGGATGAAGACGTTGGTCAAAGCTCTGATGGCGGCGTTCTCCTCGAAGGACGAATACAAAGCTCATGCAGATGCGCTGTTGCCGGCACTACTTCCGCTCTATGAAACCGTGGATCCGGAGTACACGGGGGGAGCGATCCTGCTCGGTGTGGACGGGGTGTGCATCATCTCGCACGGATCGTCGTCATCGAGGGCCATTGTCAACGGCATCAAAGTGGCTTCGGAGATGGTCGAGCGCAACATGGTCGACGAAATCAGGCAGGCGATCGGCGAGGCCTAGGGCCAACCATTTCGCAGGTGCGTCTCTATGATGAAGACGTTCACACGGCGCGCTATTCGGTTCATCCGAGCGCCATCGGATACGGAGGACATCGTGCCCGCAGAAACCCATGTCGTCGACGGACCTCTCGATCGTCAGGCAATTTTCCACATCGTTCGTGACCAGCTGGTGGATATTCTCGAAATCGATCCGTCCAGCATTTCCGAGGGGCAGTCGTTCAAGGACGATCTCAATGCAGATTCGCTTGCGCTCGTCGAACTGGTGGATGCTCTCGAGGAAGAGTTGAGCGAGCGAACCGTCGGGTTTCGAATCGAAGATGAGGATCTCGCAGACCTCAAGACCGTGCGAGACGCGGTCGACTTCGTCTTCGCCCACGTGATGGCTCACGGCTCGGGTCGGTGAATCCATGGCGTCCCGATCTGCGGGGCGTTCGTGGGGTCCACTGTCGAGGAGTGGCCGCCGTCGAAGGAAAACTTCGGACATCGGCGCGTGGACGCTCGCCATCGCGGGACACGAGTTCTCCGACAAGAGCCTTCTCGATCTGAGTCGGTCGCACAGGTCTTGGTGTTCCGAGCGCAATGGCGTACCGAGCAACGAACGCCTCGAGTTTCTCGGTGATGCCATCCTGCAATGGGTCATCACGGAATGGATCTACTTCCAGCATCCTGATCAGAGCGAGGGGGTACTTTCTGAACTGCGCAAGTCTCTTGTCAACACGGAGATGCTTGCCGAGACTGCGCGCCGGATCGAACTCGGTCAATGGCTCTTGCTCGGGGTGGGAGAAGACGCAGCTGGCGGACGAAACAAAGCATCGATTCTTGCCGATGCACTCGAGGCGTTCATCGGGGCGCTCTACCTCGACGGTGGTTCTGAGGTTGCCCGAAAATTCGTACTCGACATCTTCGAGGAGCAGAGCAAAGATCGCCTCGATCGACTCGATGAATTCGATGCACGAAGCCATCTGATTCGAGTCTGTGTGCGCGAATATGCGCGCCCGCCAAAGATGGAGATTTCGTCGCGTGGAGTGGCTCATGAGCCGGTCTTCGATGCCGAAGTCGTCGTCAACGGCGAAGTCCTCGGGCGTGCGGAGGGAAGGACCAAGAAGTCCGCCGCCCAAGCAGCATCATCTCTCGCTCTTTCTGCGCTCGAAGAGCGCGGTGTCGACACGGGCCGTGCCTGAACTACCCGAAGTCGAGACCGTCCGCCGAGGTCTCGAGGTCGCATTCGTCGGTCGCAGAATCGAACAAGTCGAGGTTGGCCGAGAGAGAACTGTGAGACGCACATCGCGCGAGGAACTCACGGAGCGTTTGACCGGCCGACGGGCGATCGATGCGCGCCGGCGAGGTAAGTACCTTCTTTTCGCTCTCGATTCGGGAGACGAATTGATGATTCACCTGCGGATGAGCGGTCAAGTCTTGATCACCAGACCAGATGATCCGAGGCCGCCGCACTGCCATGTCGTGTTGACGTTGAGTTCTCATTCGGCAATGGGTGCCGACATTCGGCTTCCGGCAGAGTTGCGTTTCGTCGATCCCCGAACTTTCGGTGAGGTCATTGCCTTCGATCCGAAGCAAAGGCCGTCCGTGCTTCCTGAACTCGACCGTCTCGGTATCGATCCGATCGTCGACAAATTCTCCGCCGACGACATGCGCCGAATCACTGCTGGAACGAAGAGGCCTGTGAAGGCGGTGCTCCTCGATCAACATCTGATCGCCGGAATCGGAAACATCTATGCCGACGAGATCCTGCACAGAGCACGATTGCATCCTTTCCGCATCGCTTCGTCACTCGATTCACGATCTGTCCGACGGCTCTTCGATGCCGTCGTGTCCGTTCTCGTCGAGGCCGTCGAATCGGGAGGATCGACCTTGCGCGACGCGCGGTATGTCGATGTCACCGGATCCGGCGGCTCCTTCCAAGAACAGCACCGGGTCTATGGACGTGCCGGAGCACCTTGCCTGTCGTGTCGTCGGGACCGAATCACCTCGGCGCGCCTCGCCGGACGTGCAACCTGCTGGTGTCCGCAGTGTCAACCCCTGCGCCGCCCAGGAACGTGAGTCCGGATGGGGCGACCGGGTAGACCGACCGCTCCTTGAAGTAGGGTCGAGGAGTCGTGTTCCTCAAGTCGCTGACCCTCAAGGGATTCAAATCCTTCGCCGACGCAACGGTTCTCGATCTCGAGCCGGGCGTCACTGTCGTCGTCGGTCCGAACGGATCGGGTAAGTCGAATGTCGTCGATGCCATTGCCTGGGTTCTCGGCGCCCAGGCGCCGAGCGCGGTGCGAAGTCAGAAGATGGACGATGTGATCTTCGCGGGTACTGCGAAACGACCTGCGCTCGGTCGAGCAGAAGTGACTCTGACTCTCGACAACTCTGCGGGACTTCTGCCTCTCGACGTGTCCGAAGTGAGCGTGAGACGAACTCTCTTTCGTACGGGGGAGAGCGAGTACGCAATCAACGGGGTCGCCTGCAGGCTCCTCGACGTCCAGGAGCTCCTGTCCGATGCAGGTGTTGGACGCCAACAGCACGTCATCGTCAGTCAAGGCCAAATCGATGCTGTGCTGAACGCCCGTCCGGAGGATCGTCGGTCGATCATCGAGGAAGCCGCGGGAGTTCTCAAGTTTCGCAAGCGTAAGGAGAAGTCAGAACGCAGGCTCGAGTCGACAGAGGCGTCGCTGTTGCGTGTTCAGGATCTTCTGCGCGAGGTTCGTCGCCAACTGCGACCGCTCGAGCGTCAAGCCGATGCGGCGCGACGCCACGGCGACCTGGTGGCCGAACTCAACACTCTGCGCATTTTTCTCGCCGGTCGCGAAGTTGCGTCGTTTCGATCACGTCTGGAAATTCTTCACGGGGATCGGATCGCTTTTCAGAATCGTGAAGATGAACTTCGCAAAATGCTTGCCGATCTCGATACGCGGATCCTGACCGCTGAAGCAGAGTTGACAGCACGCGGCGACAGTGGCCTGAGCGATGAGCTGGTCAAAGTCGAGCAGTTACGTGAACGTGCCCGGGGCATATCGATGCTTCTGGTCGAGCGCCGTCGGTCGTACGAACGCGATCGCGGTCACCAGATGGATGCTGGAGTCATCGCAAACCTCGAAGCTGATGCTGCACGTCTGCGCGAAGAGCTTCTCGAGGCCATTGCTGCAACGGAGCGCCTCGAACCCGAGAAGGTCGAATTGGCCGATGACGAGGCGACATTCGAAGCCGAGAGGAATGCGGCAGTCACATTGTTCGATCGAACGTCGGCCTCGACTTCTGCAGCGAGCGCAGCTGCTGAAGTTCGAGGCGAGCTGAGATCTTTGCGGGCTTCGGTCGAAGCTGCAGAGTCCGAGGTGAGGCGTCATCAGATCCGCATCGAGGGGCTTCGAGAACGCGAAACCCGACTCGACGGCGAAGTCGACAGACTCCGCAGCGAGTGTGCACGAGCCCAAGAAGTCGAGGTACCTCTCGTCAACGAGGTCACCGACGCAGAAGCCCGTCGACTCGCTGCCGAGGGTGAACTCGAAAGAGCCGTGGCAGATCGTCAGGCAGCTCAGGCCGAGTCCACTCGCTGGCAGGCGCGTGTCGAAGCGCTGCAACTGGCGTTGGACACGGCTCGAGCTCGAGCTGGAGCCGAGCAGTTGCAGGACGTCGATGGATTCATCGGAACTCTTCTGGATCTGATCGAAATCGATCCCGGCTGGGAATCCGCGGTTGAGGCTGCCCTCGGTGAAGCACTTGCTGCCGTTGTCGTCGAATCCCCGGATGTGGCGCGACGCGCCCTCGGACGACTCAGGGGGTCGGCGGCAAGCGGAGCCGTGATCGCTCTCGGAGCCCGTGCCGACATCGTCGTGTCCGGACTCACTCCGACTGGTGCGCAGCGGGTACGCGACCACGTGCGGTCGAACCGCAAGGACGTGTCGGATCTTCTCGACTTGCTTCTCACCTCGGCAGTCCGAGTGAAGGACTGGACGGCGGCGGTCGATGCTGTGATGGCTGATCCGCGCCTCGTGGCTGTCACATCGGAGGGAGACCGATTCACGTCGACAGGGTGGAGGATCGGTTCGGCAGGTACTGGAGCGACTGCTGCTGCGCTCGAGGACGCTGTGTCTCGATCCGAGGCGGCGCGTGTCGAACTCGAACGTCGAGAATCAGTTGTTCAGCGCGCCCAAACCGAGAGCAATGTAGCCCGCCAGCAAGAAGCCGACGTTCAGAAGAGATTGGATTCGAACGACTCCACGTTCACCGCGGCATCAGAGGCGCTCGCACGCGCTCAGAGCGAACGACGCGAGGCAACGAACGAGCTCGAAGGTCTCGAACCTACGTTGGCCGAACTCG
>JBIIKC010000095.1:0-5642 GCA_044233375.1 Ilumatobacteraceae bacterium | reverse complement strand
CGAAGTCAGGACGGCCATTCCGACACCCCAGCCCCCATGGATGGGGCCGAGAAGAGCATCTGCTGGAACCTGAACATCGGTGAAGAACACCTCGTCGAACTCGGATTCACCGGTCATCTGCTTGAGTTGCCTCACCTCGATACCGGGAAGGCTCATGTCGAGAAGGAAGAAGCTGATCCCTTCGTGTTTCGGGGCGCTCGTGTCGGTGCGCGCCATGAGAATGCCCCAATTGCTGTAGCGACCGCCTGAGCACCACACCTTCTGTCCATTGACGATGAAGCGGTCGCCATCGCGCTCGGCACGTGTCGATAGTGAGCCGAGATCGCTTCCTGCTCCCGGCTCGCTGAACAATTGGCACCACACATGATCGGCGCGCAATGTCGCCTCGAGGTGACGAGCCTGTTGCTCGGGCGTGCCGAACTTCTGAATCGCTCCGCCCGCAAGAACGAGGCCCACCATGTTGAAGACTCCAGGTACTCCAGCAAGCGCGCACTCGTACAACCACTGAGCTTGATGAGCGGGACTCAATCCCTGGCCTGCGAACTCGACTGGCCAGTGAATTCCCGCGCGGCCACTCGCAAAGAGATGCCGTTGCCACTGCAGGCCTTGTTCGACGAGATCGGGAGGACAGATCGCTCCGTAATCGCGAGGTGCTCGCTCCGCATTGGCTGCGAGCCAAAGTTTTGCTTCCTGTGCGAATTCGTCGACGCTGATCATTGTCTCGGCCCTTCGACTGGCGACAATCAGGCGAAGAATGGGAGGAACAATTGCGTTTCCTCGCCGAGATTCGCGGGCACGGCGTATCCGGTCTGGTCGGTGATCGTCGACCAGTTCGTCTCCACATCCTCAGGAGTGAGATTCGGCGAATAGAAGCCCTTGGTCTCTCCTATGAAGACCTGAGCCACACGGCCTCCGCCGACCGAGAAGACCTGGCCAGAACCCGGGCAATTCTCGTGGGCGAGGAATGCAACGAGGGGGGAGACGTGACCGGGGTCGAGTTTGTCGGCAAGCCCTCCCATGATGTTCTCGGTCATACGGGTGAGAGCGAGGGGAGCTATCGCGTTGGCCTTGATGTTGTTTCGGGCGCCTTCGACGGCAAGAACTCGCGTGAAGCCGACAAGCCCCATCTTCGCTGCGCCGTAATTCGTCTGGCCGAAGTTGCCGAAGATGCCGGCCGCAGACGAAGTCGAGACGATGCGTCCGTAGCCCTGTTCGCGCATGTGAATGAAGGCGGGCTTGGTGACGTAGAAAGCGCCTTTCAAGTGCACGTCGAGGACTGGATTCAGGAGATCGGGCTCCATGTTGTGGAACGCCTTGTCTCGCAAAATGCCTGCGTTGTTGATCACGATGTCGACGCGACCGTAGGCGTCGATGGCGGATTGCACGATTGCCTCGCCACCTTCTGGAGTGGCAACCGAGTTCGTGTCGGCAACTGCCTCACCTCCAGCTGCCTTGATCTCGTCGACGACCTTTTGTGCAGCCGAGGTGCTCGCTCCAGTTCCGTCGACGGATCCACCGAGATCGTTGACGACGATCAATGCTCCTCGAGAGGCCATGAGCAGGGCGTGCTGACGACCGAGCCCACCACCTGCTCCGGTGATGATCGCAACTTTTCCATCGAATCCGAGATTGGACATGGCACTCCTCTGGCTGTCGGTTTGATCTGAAGTCCGATGCCGGCCACAGTGACCGCACCAACGAACAAGGTGACGATACCCGGGTCGCTCTTGCACACGTCAGTCCGATTCGGAGGCTCTCGATGACCCTCGGTCCGATGTAGCGAGGTCCGAGTATTTCTGGATCCCAAAGCGTCGGGATCAATCAGTGAGGCGAGCGGCGAGGTCTGTCAGTCCTCTGTAGTCCAACTTGCCGTTACTCGCTCGATTGACACTTGGAACCACGACAACGCGCTTTGGGGACTTGTATGCGGCGAGTTGCTGTCGCACATGTCCGATGACCTCGGCCTCGTCGATCGAGTGATCGGCATGGAGTTCGACCAGAGCGGTCACCGACTGACCGAATCGGTCGTCGGGCAAGCCGACAACCGCGGCATCGGCGATTGCAGCGTGGGTCTTGAGGGACTCTTCGACCTCTTCTGGGTACACCTTCTCCCCACCGGTGTTGATGCATTGGCTTCCCCGACCGAGAAGGTGGACTGTCCCATCGGCATCGATGCGAGCCCAGTCACCTGGAATCGACCAGCGAACGCCGTTGATGACTTGGAAGGTGCTCGCCGATTTTTCGGGGTCCTTGTAGTACCCGATAGGTGTGTTGCCGCGAAGGGCGACGCGTCCGATTTCGTCGCTGCCGGGTTGGACCTCGCGCCCGTCTTCGGTCAGTACGCGCGTATTGGGGCCGAGGACGAAAGTTGCAGTGCGTGAGGCACCGTCGATGGTGGTGGTGTTCTGAGCCATGCCGATCGCCTCGGAAGACCCGAGTGCGTCGACCATGATCAAGCGATCGTTGTGTGCGAGGAGGCCCTTCTTCGTTTCGGCTGCGAACATGACTCCACTCGAGACGATCACTCGCAGCGACGAAATGTCCCATCGATTCGGATGCGCGTCGAGTGTGCGAAGTATCGGTTTGGCGAATGCGTCACCCACGATGGATATCGAGTTGACCTTGTGTGTCTCGGTGACATCGAGCAGCTCTTCGGGGTCGAACTTACGACCGGTGAGTGTGATCACGCATCCACCGACCATCAAGTTGCTCATGGCGTTGAACAGTCCAGTGCCGTGCATCAATGGAGCAGCAGGAAGATTGCGCGGTCCGGGTTTCGCGTAACGGTCACCGAGTGCCTGCGCATCGGGCTCTGGAGGAAGTCGCTTCTTGTTCGTGCTGTCGAGTGTCAGGAACAAGTCCTCTTGCCGCCACATCACTCCCTTGGGCATGCCTGTAGTGCCGCCCGTATAGAGCAGAAGCAGATCGTCACCTGAACGACCCCATGGAGCGCGCACGGATTCGACACCTCCGCGAGAAGCGATGTTCTCGTAGTCGATAGCCCATGTGGGGCACGGGAGTGTGTCGTCGTCGACCCACAGCCACACGCGAACGCGTGGAACGCGATCTCGGATTCGTTCGATCGTGTCGGTGAATGTCCCGTGGAACACGACTGCGACGGCATCGGAGTTGTCCCACAGGTAGATCAGTTCCTCGTCCGTGTACCGGTAGTTGGTGTTGACCGGCGCCATGCCGACTTTGAATGCTGCGAACAAGGATTCCAGGTACTGAGGACTGTTGTAGAGATATTGCGCGACCTTGTCTTGATGAGCAATTCCACGCTCGAGGAGTGCTGTGGCGATTCCGTTCGCCCTCGAGTCGAACTCTTGCCACGACCACGACCGTGCTCCCTGTTCCTGGGCGGGGGCTTCGGGCAGCCGCTGGGCAACCATTTCCCAAACATCGGCGAAATTCCATTGGACAGGTGCGGGCGTGGTCACGGCTCGATGGTACGCGGTCGAGGTGTGCAGGTCAGTCCTGAAACATCGCTGGCTCAGCCAAGTCGAGCGTGCCCTGGGGATCAATTAACGTCTCGCCATGGATTTCGAGTTACCGGGACAGAACGATGCGCGACGTACGAACATTCGTGACTGGATCGCGGCGCATCCGCAGCCGACGGGGCGACAACTTGCTGAGGCAGGTCTCGTGGCGCCACATTGGCCCAAGCCCTACGGACTCGAGGCAGATCCGGTTCATCAGTTGATCATCGATGACGAACTCGCGAAAGCTGGGATCCGCCGACCTGCGAATCCGATCGGAATCGGATGGGCGGGTCCCACGATCTTGTACGCGGGAACCGATGAGCAGAAGTCGAAGTACCTGACGAGGTTGCTGTCAGGTGAAGACTTCTGGTGTCAGCTGTTCAGCGAACCTGGCAGCGGGAGCGACCTGGCGAACTTGTCGACGCGAGCAGTTCGCGACGGTGACGAATACATCGTCAATGGTCAGAAGATCTGGACGAGCGGAGCTCAGTTTGCAAAATTCGGAATCCTGATTGCGCGCACGAACCCTGACGCCCCCAAGCACAAGGGGGTGTCGTATTTCATCTGCCCCATGGATTTACCCGGAATCGAGATTCGTCCGATCAAGGAGATGACTGGGGGAGCAACGTTCAACGAAGTCTTCTTCACCGACGTCCGGCTGCCGGCAGAGAACCTCGTAGGGGAGGAGAATGAGGGATGGCGCTTGGCAAAGGTGACTCTCGGCAACGAGCGTGTCTCGTTGTCGACGGGGGGCGTTCTCTGGGGGAGTGGACCGACGGCCCTCGAGATGCTCGACGCTGTCCGACTCCATGGTCCCATCACGGATCCAGTGATGCGCCAGCGACTGGCCGGTGTCTACACCGAACACGTTCTTCTCGACTTGATCCGTATGCGAACACTGTCGGCAAGGTTGCGCGGAGAGCAGCCAGGTCCCGAGGCGAGTATTCGAAAGATTCTCGCCGACGAGCACGGTCAGAACGTGATGGAAACAGCCCGCGATCTGATCGGTGCAAATGCGATGTTGCAGCATTCCGACGGTGATGTCCGAGAGGATCACTCGGGTCTCGGTGGTGGCGGTGGCGTGGGAACCCGACCGCTCGAGCACGTGGGTTGGTTGCACGGATACCTTTTTGCGCGCTCGTTGACGATCGGCGGAGGAACGGGTGAGGTTCAGCGAAACATTGTGGCTGAGCGCGTCCTCGGACTCCCTCACGACGTCGATGTCCAGCAGGGTTTGACTTGGTCGCGTGCTCAGCGGGGTCCACAAGTAACGTCGTGACCACGACGCAAGAGAGGGAATACATCATGACGATCGACACCGCTGCTGGCACCCGACCCACATTCGATCTGTTGGATCCGGAGTTCTACCGATCGAATCCTCACGAATCCTGGGCTTGGATGCGGGCGAACGAGCCGGTGTATCGGGACGACCGAAATGGATTGTGGGGTGTGACTCGCCACAAGGACATCCAGGATGTCGAGCGAAGGTCGTCGGTGTTCTTGTCGAGCCTCGGATATCGCGCCAACTGGTCACCCGATGAGATCAACATGATCGCTCAGGACGATCCGCGTCACCGCCAGCAGCGAATGCTCATCCAGCCACACTTGAGTCACAAAGCAATTGCAGAACGGCAACCGGAGCTGGACAGTCTCGTCGACGAGTTGATTGCCGGACTGATCGATCGCGGTGCGTCTGGCGTGGAAGTGATCGAAGCATTGGCCGGTCAGTTGCCGGCGCGTACGACATGTCGACTGCTCGGGTTTCCTGAAGAAATGTGGCCACAGGTCAAGCAATGGAGCGAGCGCCTGATGCGTATCGACATGATCCATCGCGACGGAACCCAGTTCTCCGAGTTCATCGATGCGAACATGCAGTTTGCATCTGTCCTCGGAATGATCGCGCCGGAGAAGATCGAAGCAGCTGCCAAGGGTTGTCCGATGAACGACTTTCTCACGGTCTGGTTGACCGAAGCCATCGACGGGGCGACGCTCTCTCCCGAAGCAGTCGTGCACGAAACGGGTCTCTTCATTGCAGGAGGCGCTGAAACGACTCGCACGGCAATCAGCCATGGACTTCGCACCTTCGTCGACCACCCCGATCAGTGGGACGCAATGGCGGCAGATCCGAGCTTGGTTCCAGGGGCCGTCGAAGAGGTGTTG
>JBIIKC010000051.1:0-7345 GCA_044233375.1 Ilumatobacteraceae bacterium | reverse complement strand
TCCACGAAGCCGAGAGATCACTGCGTGTCGCACATCGTGGACTGACTCGCTCCCAGCGCCTCGCATCACAATGAGGGGTTTCCATTGGACGAAACACGGAGAATTCCCCGCATCGAGGGGCGTACCTCTTCTCCCGCTGGACCTTGGCTCACCGCTCAGGGAGTCGAAGGCGAAATCGCAGCAATTCACTCGTTCGTTGGTCTGAGTGTGAACCGCATCCAGAAACGTCAGCCTTCCGATGAGGCAGCATTTCGACGGGGTGAGCGGCGCGTCGTCGGGCCGTCCACAGGAACTCCTGCCGACGGACAGATGTCGGCAAGAATGCATTCTCCACACCGTGGCTTGCGGGCATCGCAAACTCTGCGACCGTGCAGGATGAGGCGAAGGCTGAATGTCCCCCACTGATGACCAGGAAGATAGGAGTTCAACTCGTACTCGACCTTGACTGGATCCAAATGGTCGGTCAATCCGAGTCGCCTCGACAGTCGGCCGACATGGGTGTCGACGGGCAGACCGGGGAGATCGAAGACGACGCTGCGCACGACGTTCCCAGTCTTGCGGCCGACGCCGGGAAGCGTGACCAGGTCATCGAGGTCATGGGGAACGGTACCGCCGAACCGTTCGACGACACCTTGTGCCATTCCGATGAGATTGCGGGCTTTGCTCTGATAGAAGCCCGTCGAACGAATGATCTTCTCAACATCGGACTGCTTCGCTTTCGCAAGGGACTCCGGATCGGGGTATGCGTCGAAGAGATCCGGCGTCACCATGTTGACTCGAACGTCGGTGCACTGAGCGGAGAGAATCGTCGCAGCCAACAACTCGTAGGCGTTGCGGTGAGTCAATTCGCACACTGCATCCGGATACAGGCGCTTCAGCCGTCGCGCGATCAGACGAGTCCTCTGGCGCCTCTCGGACTGCTCCATGGCCTCAACGGTAGGGTGACGGCGTGCACATTCTCGACATCAAACGCCAAATGCATGGCGATGATTTCGCGATCGTGCGCGATCTGATCGGAGCGGCTGAGCGGGCAGATGGACATCGGCCGCTGTCCGATCACCTCTGGCTCGATCTCGTCGACGGTGGACGCGAGGGTTTCGCGGGACTTGTGGCCTGGGAACCAGGCCACGATCACCCGGTCGCTTACGCCCAGATCAGCAAAGGTCACGATTCGTTCTCCCTCGAACTCGTCGTTCATCCCCATCATCGCTATGAAATGAGCCTGATCGGCCCCGAGATGCTGAGGGCAGCCATACGCGAAGTTGCCCAGAGTGGCGGTGGCCACTTGCACTGGTGGGTCTTCGAGCCGACGATCAGTCACAGCGAAGTGGCCCGACTCGTCGGGCTGGCTCCCGGACGCATCCTGCATCAGATGCGCAGACCTCTTCCTCTTGCGGAATCACATTCGCAGTTGGACGTGCGGATCTTCCGGGTCGGACGCGACGAATCTGCTTGGCTCGAGGTCAACAATCGTGCGTTTGCCCATCACCCCGAACAGGGAGGATGGAGTCGCGAAACCCTGGAATCGCGCATGGCCCAACCGTGGTTCGATCCCAAGGGGTTCATCATTCACGAAGTCGAAGGCCGCATCGCCGGATTCTGCTGGACGAAAGTCGACCCCGCGGTGGATCCCTCGCTCGGAGAGATATACGTGATCGCAGTCGACCCTGACTTCCACGGGCGCGGCCTCGGCTCAGAACTCGTCCGCGCCGGTCTCGACAACATGGCACGTCGCGGGATCACCGAGGCAATGCTGTTCGTCGATGCCGAGAACCAACCGGCAGTCGAAATGTACGAACGGCTCGGGTTTCGCGTCACCCGGACCGATCGCGCTTTCGTCGGCGATATTGCAGCAAACTCAGGTACTGCCTCGATAGACCGCCCTGAATCACGAACGGCCTGAACGACGAACCTGCCATGACCGCCAAGACACTGTACGACTGCACACGCGAAGACCTCATCGACTCTCTCGTCGGTCAACCTCGATATCGGGTCGATCAGATCTTTCGGGCTCTGTATTCCGAGTTCAAGGCCCCTGCGGAAATGACCACTCTCCCCATCTCCCTACGCTCCGAACTCGACACTGCTCATCCCTGCGCTCTTCAGCAAGTCACCGAATCCGTGTCCGATGACGGCTCGACGATCAAGTTTCTCTGGGAACTGACGGGGGGAAGCCGAATCGAAACAGTTCTCATGCTCTACCCCGATCGCGCCACAGTGTGTGTCAGTACGCAATCCGGATGTGCCATGGCGTGTGGCTTCTGTGCGACTGGCCAAGCCGGATTCACGCGCCATCTCACTGCAGGTGAAATCGTCGAACAAGTCGTACGCGCTGCCCGCCGTGCTCGAGACGTCGAGCGTCGAGTGACGAACGTCGTCTACATGGGAATGGGTGAACCTCTTGCGAACGAAGAGCCGGTGTGGCAGTCGCTCGTTCGGATTCATGACGACATCGGTGTTTCGGCGCGCCACCTCACCGTGAGCACCGTTGGAATCATCCCGGGTATCGAACGACTCGCAGACCGTCCGCTTCCCGTGAATCTTGCAGTCAGTCTGCACGCGGCAAATGACGAACTACGCAACGAACTCGTCCCGATCAATCGCCGCTATTCCTTGGCATCTCTCGTCCAGGCATGTGGCAGCTACCTCGAAAAGAAGGGACGTCGCCTCACGTTCGAATGGGCTCTGATTTCCGATGTGAACGACCGGTCACAAGATGCTCACGAACTTGCCGACATCTGTCGATCACTGCGAATTCCGGCCCATGTCAATCTCATCCCCTTGAACCCGACTCCTGGTTTCCTGGTCCGCGGATCGTCCCCCGAACGCGTACGAGCTTTCTGCGATCGACTGCAATCCCTGGGAGTCAATGCGACTGTTCGTCGCAATCGCGGCACCGACATCGCTGCTGCCTGTGGGCAGTTGGCTGCGGGCCAGCCCGTCCGGATCGCCCAACGACATTCCTGAGGACACCGGAGACGATCGACTCCTCCTCGATGTCGACCTCTGCGTCGTTCCGAGTTATTCCTGTGCAGAGATCAGATATGCCGGATTGGCAACCGCAACCTTGTCAACGACGCTGTCTCGAACAACTTGCGCAATCTCGTCGATTCGATCATCGAGTCGACCAGAGCGAATGGCGTTGGCCAATTCCGAGTCATCAGCGACTCCAAGAGTTGCCAGATGCCCTTGGTGCCTCCGACTCTGCCCTCGACCGAATTTCAGCTCTCGTTCAACCATCGACAGCGCGTTGATCGCCACACGTGTGTGAAACTGAAGTCGGCCGGTTGTACCTGTCATGACATCGCGCTCCATCCATTCGCGCACCGCTTCGACGAGTTGCGTCACGCTGGGCACGTCGTGCACCGTCAGTTCCTCGTCGTCGACGACGACCGGGCGGTTCCATGACGAAGGCGATGTCCCCTGCGAGGAAGACGTCCACTTTCCATCGAGAAGAAGAAACAAGTCGTACTCGTTCTCGCAGACTCTTCGACCGATTGCCGCCATCTCATGACTGCGATGAATCCCGAGAAGATGTGAACTGGCCTGAATCATGCACATGATTCCCCATTTGAGCGTGCCGAGGACTTCCCACCACAACACTTCGTCAGCACCGATGTCGACGCCACTCGCCTCCTTGTACGCGGCGATGAGTTCGTCGTATCGACCGAGACCGGCGACCGGGAGCGATGAGCCGAATCTCCACGCTCTCACGCACAGCCACCCCAAGTCCTCGATCGGGTCGCCGATATGAGCCAACTCCCAGTCGAGAACTGCAGCCAGTCCCGACTCGTCGACCATGACGTTGCCCAAACGGAAATCACCATGAACGAGAGATCGTCTCTGCGAGACGGGCCTGTTCCGCTCCAACCATGCAAAGGCCAGTTCGAACGCTGGATGGGATTGTCCGAGTGAATCGTTCAGATTGTCGAGGGTTGATCGGTACTGTTCGAGTTGGTCGATGGTAGGCAATCCACTCAGCGCATCGGCATCGATTGCATGAAGTCGAGCAAGAGATTGAGCCATCTGTTGCACGAGAAGCGGGCGTGCGTCAGAGAATTGCTCGTCCCTCAGTATCTTTCGAGCAATCGTTTCGCCCGGTACATGAGCCAAGACCATGAACTTGGCTCCCGAACTCATCTCACCACTTGTGATCAGTTGAGGCACCGGCACTCCGGCAGCGAATGCGGTCTCGAGCACTCGAGCCTCGATCCACATGTCTCGCACATCGCCGGGGCGCTGCCGTTGCAGAATCAAGGGACGACCATCCGCTAGAAAACTCCATGTTTCCCGCGACGCGCCACCGCTCAATCGAGTCACATTTTCGACGATCCGTGCGCCAACGACGGCTCGAAGTTCCTCTTGGAGCGACGCAGAGTCACTTTGCTTCGATCCCCCCGGGTTGTTCATGCCCCCACATTGGCAGATCTCCTTCTCCTAACCTGAACGCCAATGAAACTTTCCCTGTCAGACGTGCAGCGATCAGACATCGTTCCACTGAAGCTGGAATCGATCCGTCTTCATCGAGACGGCGCAACAATTCTTGACGACATCGATCTCACCGTTGCTCGAGGCCAACGTTGGCTCGTACTCGGAGCAAATGGATCGGGCAAAACGTCACTTGTGCGCATTGCAGCCCTGTACGACCATCCGTCTTCGGGTCGTGTCGAAATTCTCGGTGAGACTCTCGGTTCGACGGATGTGCGAACCCTCCGGAGAAGAGTCGGCTATCTGTCGGCATCACTCGCCGATAGTCTGCGACCGCGGTTGACAGGTCTCGAGACAGTGATGACGGCGAAGAACGCCGCACTCGAGCCGTGGTGGCACATTTATGACGAAGCCGATCGTCACATTGCCGAACGCTGTCTCGAACAAATGGAAGTTGGTCATCTCCGGAACAGAGAAATTGGAACACTGTCATCTGGCGAACTTCAGCGGGTTCTTCTCGCACGAACCCTGATGAACGATCCGGGTCTCATCGTCCTCGACGAGCCGAGCGCCCGCCTCGATCTCGGAGGGCGCGAACAACTGATCCGATCGCTCACGACCTGGACCACTGACCCCGAGTCCCCGCCAATCGTCATCGTCACGCACCATCTCGACGAAGTACCTCCAGGAATGACCCACGTCTTGATGCTCAAACAGGGACGGATCCTCGTGAGCGGCCCAATCGATCTCTGTCTCGATGGATCCACGTTGTCCGAATGCTTCGGAATCGAACTGCACCTCGAACGCCGCTCGAACGGCCGATTCAGCGCTTGGTCATAGTCGGCGGCTGCCGGCGACAAGATCGGTCAGGCGTCGCTTGCTCGATTCGATCTCGTCGCGCAGGAGACGCTCGATCGCCCCGGACCAGAGTCGACCTTCGTATTCGAAGATTGCCGAGAGGTGGGTCCGAGCTGATGCCGATCCTCGCTGTACGCGCACATCCAGCCTCCACACACCGTGATCGACCCCATCGAGTTCTCGGCGCTCGAAGCGGAGATGACCCGCATCGGATGCCGGAACCTGGACCATTCGCAAGCGCTTGGAACGAGCAAAGGGACCGATCTTTCCGCGCAGTTCCACTTGCCAAGCGTGAGGTGAATCTTGGGGTGAACGCTCCTTCTCCACTCGATGGAGCACATTCGTCCACTCGGGAAACATCGACAGATCGGAGACCCAGACGAGAACCGATTCGGGGGGCGCATCGAAATCGTGGACGACCTCGATCTTCATCGTCGCAACGTCAAGCGCTCTCGTCGACGACCTGATGAGTCGTCGGTCTCATGAGTTCCTTGGACGCATCGTGTCTGCCGGTGTTGCGCTTGCCGAATGCCCGACGTAGGAGGGGTCCGGTGGCATCGAGAAGGCTGCTCAGGCTGCCATCGTCGTCTTCAGAGGAGTGATTTCTCGACGCCAGGGGATTATTGGAGACAATGTCTTCATGAGGGTCTTCGATTTCACGGAGGTCGTCGACCGGCGGTTTCTCCGATTCGACAGGATCGTCACTGCGCAGATCGGCAAACAACTGCGGAACCGGCAATTCGGTGACACGCTTTCGACGAAGCGCTGCGCTTTCGTCGGCCGCCCTCGGAACCGCATCCGGTTCCGACGCAGGTTCGGCTCGACGTGCCGCACCGGCATTGCCAAACGCCTCGGAGGTCTCAGTCGATCGCGAATGGACGAGAACTGGTCTGGGCACGAACAGGCGAGGCGCACTTTCGCGTCGATCGGCAAAGTCCCATCCGACCGGGGCACTCAAAGAAAAAGCGTGTCTCTCGCACACCACACCCTGGGCCTCGCTCGGCCACGGCTCATCTGCTTCGTCAGAAGTCCACGCGTCGAGCCACACCTCGAAGTTCCCGCCTCGCTCGCCGTATCCATAGATCACAGCAATCGGCGCAGAGCAACCTGGGCGTTCACAAGTTCGGCGCACGCCGACAAATTAGTCGCGACCGCCGCCCGCAACGGGTATACCACCTGTGACGGGGATGCCGTAAAGACGACGGAGCGAAGCCCTTGGGTGGGCGATGCGGGGCTCGAACCCACGACCTCCACGGTGTGAACGTGGCGCTCTAGCCGACTGAGCTAATCGCCCCAATGGACTTCCGACGATATCAGCCCCATCGCTACTTCCCGTCCCACTGAACGCACCTCGTTCGAGTGCCTCGGCCGGATTCGAGTCGAACTGTCTCAGGACACCACGCAGACGAGGCCGAGACCTTGGCGGTCGCGAAAGGTTTCAGTATCTACTGGACAACGTCCGTCGAACGGAACCATTCGCACAACCTGAGAGTCATGCGGACCGTCACACGACACTTCCCAAGCTTCTTGGATCTGACGGTCCACATCGACACACGATCCGACCCGGATGATGTTGTCGATCGGCAACGTCTCACCGGGTTCGGTGAATGCACCGATCACCAGGATGACCAACGTTGCCAGCGCGAAGAAACCCACGACGAACTTCCACGGGAAACGAGCCGGCACCGCATTCGAAGACGAACTGGGACCGAAGTTGCCATTGTTCGAAGACGACGTCGGAACCCGCTCGCCGACCGCTGAACCGCTGATCGTGTCGTCGTACCGTTGACGGCGCTGAGCATCCGACAGAACACGCCACGCCTCGTTGATACGAACCATCTCCGTCGTCGTTCGACCACCGTGTCGATCAGGATGATGGTCGCGTGCAAGAGCGCGGTATGCGCGCCGTATGTCTTCGACTCGTGCAGTGTGAGCCACTCCGAGAACGTCGTAATGCGTTGGACTTCCGCTGGAAGAGGGCACGTCTCCGATCTCCTACTTCGTCCGCTCAGTACCCGAGGTCGATGTGAACGGGACCCATCAAATCGTCACCATCGGC
>JBIIKC010000050.1:0-7454 GCA_044233375.1 Ilumatobacteraceae bacterium | reverse complement strand
GGATCGCAGCACTCGATGCCAACATGCTTGCGCCGCTTGCGATGGTTCGATTGGTGCTGCCAGGGATGGTGGAGCGAAGATTCGGTCGCATCGTGAACATCACGTCTGCGATGGTGAAGACCCCGATGTCGCCGATGGGCCTGTCCACCGGAGCACGTACCGGACTCACTTCCGTGATGAAGTCGCTCTCGAAGGATGTCGCACATGCCAACGTCACCATCAACAACATCCTCCCCGAGCGCATCGACACAGAACGCCAGCAACAGATGGCCGGGCTCCATGCGAAGTCGGCAAACATCACTGTGGAGGAGGCGTACGCTCTCATGGCGCGAAGCATCGCTGCAGGGCGTCTCGGTCGACCCGAGGAGGTTGGTGACGCATGCGCATTCCTGTGCAGTGCACAGGCCGGCTACATCAGCGGCCAGAACCTCCAGCTCGACGGCGGTTCGTTCGCAGGATTGATGTGACATGGTCGGCGTGAATGGCGACCCGATCGTGGTTGTCGGCGCCGGTCCGGTCGGTCTCACAGCCGCGAGGTTGATCGCAAACGCCGGCCGACGCTGCGTGGTGATCGAGCGTCGCGAGGGACCCCGGCGCAACCCCGCGGCGCACGTCGTCAACGCGCGCACCTTGGAGATCTTCCGGCACTGCGGCCTCGACATGGAAATGATCGCCGCTATCGCCCAACCACCCGCCGATGCCGGGCATGTCAACTTCGTGTCGCGCCTGAACGGCACGCTCATCGGACGGCTCCCTTTCGAACGACAAGGTGACGAGATTCTCGATCTCACCCCGCACCCATTGCGCAACATCTCGCAACACCGGCTGGAGCCGTTGATGGCCGAGCAACTGAGGTCATCGGACTTGGTGGAACTCCGGTACAACACCGAATGGGTGTCAGCGGAGGAGACGGCGGACGGTGTCGACTCGGTTGTTCGCGACCTTCGCACCGGCGAGGAGATGACTCTCCGTAGCCCGTGGCTGCTGGGAGCCGACGGCGCCGGGAGCGCCGTCCGCAAATGGACGGGCATCGAGATGCTCGGCCCGGCCGGGCTGCAGAGCTTCATCGCCATCCACTTCCGCGGCAGTCTTCGCCGGTACCTGGACGGTCGTACCGGGGCACTGCATTTCGTGATGGACCCGGCGGCGAGCGGCACGTTCATCGCCCACGACATCGACCGCGAGTCGGTGTTCATGACACCTTTCGATCCGGTCACTGAATCGGTCGACGGGTACCCCTCGCACCGATGCGAAGCGATCGTACGCAATGCCATAGGGGACCCTTCTGCCGATGTCGAGGTCGTCGACGTGGGTGCGTGGCACATGACCGCACAAGTTGCCGAGCGGATGCGCAAGGGCCGGACGTTTCTGGTGGGTGATGCAGCTCACAGATTTCCGCCCACCGGCGGGATGGGACTCAACACCGGCATCGCCGATGCACACAACTTGGTGTGGAAACTCATGGCCGCGGAAGCGGGAATCGCCGGTGCTGCACTTCTGGACACGTACGAGAGCGAGCGCCGCCCGGTGGCGGAGACGAATTGCAACCAGAGCCTTGCCAACGCATTCAAGATGGTTCTTCTCGCAGAGGCGCTCGGTCTCGGGCCCGGGGCGACGTCTGCCGACCTGGACTCGGTACTCGCCGACGCCTCCCGACGTGATGCCATCGCTTCGGCTGTGCAGGAGCAGGCGACACACTTCGACATGATCGGCCTGCAGATGGGATACGTGTACGAGACTGCCCTCAACCGCGGTCGACCCGCACCGCTCTGCGAGACCGACCCCACCCCGTTCACACCCTCTGGCGAGATCGGCGCTCGGCTCCCTCATGCACGGCTTGCTGACGGTCGCTCGACGCTCGACGTCATCGATCGGGACGAACTCACGCTCCTGACGTTCGGGGACCACGATCTGTGGTTGAGGGAGTTGGAGGGATCGGGCGTCGAGATGCGACACGTGCGCGTGGGCGCCGACATCGACGTCGATGACACCTTTCGGGTCACGTGTGGCATCGCGGACACAGGAGCGCTTTTGGTTCGGCCGGACCAGCACATCGCATGGGTGGCATCAGCGAGCACAGCAAGGGTCGATGGGGATTTCGTCGCCGCGATCCGTGCCGTCCTCGCCTATTGAGGCTTCGCTGTCGTTTCGGACCAGCCCGTTCTTTCGTTGCTCCGGCTCGGTTCGGGCAGTCGCATTTTGACGAAATCCGAACCCGGGTGCTTGACCAGGTGCCTCGCGAGTCTCTACCTTGGCGGGGACATCCCGTCCGGTCATTTGCCGGTCACGGTTGATAAACCCTGTCTGCCCTCGGTAGTCTCGGCAGTTGCCGTGCGTCGCCCCTGTCCTTTTCGTTCCCTGAATTCGGTTTCCCCTGCCCGCGCATACCCCGGAGGCGGTTCTGAGGTTCCCGGATCGACGTCTGGCGACTCTGTTTTCGCATTCGTCTCTCAACTGCCTGTCTCATCATCTTCCTTCTCACAAACCCCCTTCTTTTCACTAACCCCCTTCTCACAAACCCATAGCCACTAGGAGTTCACCTTGGCCACTCGAACCTCTTCACGCGAGCGCTATTCCTTCGCCAACCTGGATGAAGTCCTACAGCTACCCGATCTTCTCGCGATCCAGCGCGAGAGTTTCGAACACTTCTTGAAGGTGGGTCTTGCGGAAACGTTCCGCGACATTTCGCCGATCGAAGACTTCCACGGGAACTTGAGTCTCGAACTCGAATACGACCCGACCGACGAGGACCTGTTCCCTCAGCCGAAGTTCACAGTCGAGGAGTGCCGCGAGAAGGGGCACACCTATCAGCGTTCGATTCTCGTACGTGCTCGGTTCAGCAACCGATCGACGGGAGAACTTCGTGAACAGCTCGTCTTCATGGGCGACTTCCCCATGATGACCGAGAAGGGAACCTTCATCGTCAACGGCACCGAGCGCGTGGTCGTGTCCCAGCTCGTGCGGTCACCGGGCGTGATCTTCGAACCAGGTGAGCGATTCCGTCTGCGAAACCTCTCGAAGCACCAGCTCGTGAAGGGAACCATTCACCCGCAGCGCGGCGAGTGGCTCGAATTCGACGTCGAACAGAAGCCGGGCAAGGACGTGACTGCCGGAACTCGTGTGGCGCGCAAGCGTCGTATGGGTGTGTTCACCCTGTTGCGTGCTCTCGGATACGACGAGGATCACGCACCGGGATTCCTCGATCGATTCGTGGCCCACTTCGATTTCCTCGAAGGCCAGTGGGAGAAGGAGCGTCACCTCGCCCCGACTCAGAACGAAGCACTCGTCGAGATCTACAAGCGTGCCCGCCCGGGCGAACCGCCGTCACTCGAATCAGCCCGCGGTTACTTCAAGAACGCGTTCTTCGATTCGAAGCGCTACGACCTGTCGCGCGTCGGCCGTTACAAGCTCGATCGCAAGCTCGGTGACGAAGTCGCCAAGCTCGACACGCTGTTCGGTGCGGGAACGCGCAAAATCGGAGCTCGATTCACCGTCGACATCGACGATCCGAACAAGCGCCCGATCGAGAGCGATCCGAACGACACGAACGTGCTGCGCCCGAATGAGGTCCTCGCCACGATCTCGTACATGCTGCATCTCGTGAAGCAGGAGCCTGGCTACCGCCTCGACGATCAGGACCATTTCGCCAACCGCCGTATTCGTTCGGTTGGTGAGTTGATCCAGAATCAGGTGCGGATCGGTCTGTCGCGTATGGAGCGAGTGGTGCGCGAGCGCATGACCACTCAGGATCCCGAGTCGATCACTCCGGTCACGCTGGTCAACATTCGTCCGGTCTCCGCTGCGATCAAGGAGTTCTTCGGAACGAGCCAGTTGTCGCAGTTGATGGACCAGGTCAACCCGCTGTCGGGTCTGACGCACCGTCGTCGTCTGTCGGCTCTCGGTCCGGGAGGCCTCAGCCGTGAGCGCGCCGGATTCGAAGTCCGCGACGTTCACTTCTCGCACTACGGGCGTATGTGTCCGATCGAGACTCCGGAAGGCCCGAACATCGGTCTGATCGGTGCTCTGTCCACCTATGCACGCGTCAACGAATTCGGGTTCATCGAGAGTCCGTACCGCAAGGTCGAGAACGGCCGCGTGACCAACAAGGTCGTGTACATGCCGGCCGATGAAGAAGAGAAGTACGTCGTCGCTCAGGCGAACACGGCCATCAACCCCGACGGTTCGTTCAAGGATGCCAAGGTCCTCGTGCGCCGGTCACCTCAGGCAGCGAGCCTCGAGGACCTGCGAAAGATGCTCGAAGCCGAAAGCTTCTTCGGTGCGACCACGGACATTCTCTACGTGTCTCCGAACGAGGTCGACTTCATCGACGTGTCGCCCAAGCAGATCGTGTCGGTTGCTACGGCTCTGATTCCGTTCCTCGAGCACGACGATGCCAACCGCGCCCTCATGGGTGCGAACATGCAGCGACAGGCCGTTCCGCTGATCCGCACCGAGGCTCCGTACATCGGAACCGGCGTGGAAAAGCGCGCCGCAGCCGACGGAGCCGATCTGATTCTCGCCCTCGAAGAGGGTGAGGTCACCGAGGTGTCGGGAAGCCAGATCATCGTGCAGTACAAGACGCTCGGCAAGCGCACGTACCACCTGCACAAGTTCCGTCGCTCGAACCACAACACGTGTGTGAACCAGATCCCCCGAGTCACCGAAGGTCAAAAGCTCCGCAAGGGCGATCTCCTGGCCGACGGACCGAGCACGGATCTCGGCGAGCTCGCTCTGGGCAAGAACCTGCTCGTGGCTCTGATGCCGTGGGAGGGTTACAACTTCGAGGACGCCATCATCTTGTCGGACCGCCTGGTGCGCGACGACGTCCTGACGTCGATCCACATTCACGAATACACAGTCGACGCTCGTGACACGAAACTCGGGCCCGAAGAGATCACTCGGGACATCCCGAACCTCTCCGACGACATCTTGCGCGACCTCGACGAGCGTGGAGTGATCCGCGTCGGAGCCGAGGTCGGACCGGGAGACGTGCTCGTCGGCAAGGTGACCCCCAAGGGTGAAACCGAATTGACTCCGGAAGAGCGCCTCTTGCGAGCCATCTTCGGTGAAAAGGCCCGCGAAGTGCGCGACACATCGCTCAAGGTTCCTCACGGAGAGAGTGGCAAGGTCATTCACGTCAGCATGCTCGACCGCAACGATGGCGGAGAACTGGCACCTGGTGTGAACCAGATGGTGAAGGTGCTCGTCGCTCAGAAGCGAAAGATCAGCGTGGGTGACAAGCTGGCCGGTCGTCACGGCAACAAGGGTGTCATCTCCAAGATCCTTCCCGAGGCCGACATGCCCTACCTCGCCGACGGAACGCCAGTCGACATCATCCTCAACCCACTCGGTGTCCCGAGCCGAATGAACGTCGGTCAGGTGCTCGAGGCTCACCTCGGCTATGCCGCTCGTTGGGGATGGACGAATCCTGACGGAACCACCATCGGCGACAAGCCGGTGCGCGGTACCGAGACGAAGACGCGGCCGAGTACGCCTCCTGCCAAATTCATTGCGACGCCAGTGTTCGATGGCGCTCACTGGGACGAAAAGGAGCAGTCGGGCAAGCATCCGACGATCGTCGAGATCCTCGATTCGTTGAATCCGGAGAGCATCAAGGGTGACCGTCTCATCAAGACGACGGGCAAGACCAAGCTGTTCAACGGCCGCACGGGAGATGCGTACGACGCCGACATCACGGTGGGCTACATGTACATCCTCAAACTGTCCCACTTGGTCGACGACAAGATCCACGCCCGCTCCACCGGCCCGTACAGCATGATCACCCAGCAGCCGCTCGGAGGTAAGGCCCAGTTCGGCGGACAGCGCTTCGGAGAAATGGAAGTGTGGGCTCTCGAGGCCTACGGCGCGGCGTACTGCTTGCAGGAACTGCTGACCATCAAGTCCGACGATGTCCTCGGCCGAGTCAAGGTCTACGAGGCGATCGTGAAGGGCGAGAACATCCCCGAACCCGGCATCCCGGAGAGCTTCAAGGTGCTCATGAAGGAGATGCAGGCTCTGTGTCTGAACGTCGAGGTTCTCTCGGCAGACGGCAGCGAGATCGAGATGAAGGAGATCGACGAAGAGGTTTACAGCACCGCTGAGGCCCTCGGTATCGATATCAGCCGCCCAGAACGCGGCAGTGACCAAGACGACAGGGATCGGGCAGCGAGCCGTCGCTGACGGCCGACTCGACAGCGCGACGAAGAGAGAAGAGAAGACATGCTCGACGTGAATATGTTCGACCAGCTGCGAATCGGTCTGGCAACAGCCGACCACATTCGTACGTGGTCCAGCGGTGAAGTCAAGAAGCCCGAGACGATCAACTATCGAACACTGCGCCCTGAGCGCGATGGTTTGTTCTGCGAAAAGATCTTCGGACCGACCCGCGACTGGGAGTGCTACTGCGGTAAGTACAAGCGCGTTCGCTTCAAGGGAATCATCTGCGAGAAGTGCGGCGTCGAAGTGACCCGCTCGAAGGTTCGCCGTGAGCGCATGGGCCATATCGAACTCGCGGCCCCCGTCGTGCACATCTGGTACCTGCGCGGTACGCGCTCGTGGCTCGCATATCTTCTCGCCGGCATCGAGCCGAAGGAAGAGTTGAAGGCCAAGCAGCTCGAGAAGGTCATCTACTTCGCTGCGCATCTCGTCACATGGGTGGATGCCGACAAGCGGCACGAGGAACTGTCGAGCCTCGAGGCCGACTATCTCGGTGAGTTGGACGCCATCAACAAGGAAATGAACGTCGAAATCGATCGACGGTTCAAGGACCTCGAGAAGGAGGCCACGCGCCTCGAGAACGAGGGCGCCAAGGACGCAGAGGTCAAGGCCATGCAGAAGCTGGCCGACAAGGAAATCGCCTCGATTCGCGAGCGGTACGAGGCCGAAATCGATCTGCTCAAGCGGACGTGGGACGAATTCAAGAGTCTGCACCCGCGCCAGATCATCGAAGACGAGGTGCTGTGGCGCGAGCTGCGCGATCGCTACGACGAATACTTCGAGGGTGGCACCGGAGCCGATGCCATCAAGTCACTCATCGACCGCATCGACTTCGACGAAGAAGAGAAGAAGTTGCGTGAGGCGATCGACCCGCAGGAAGGCAAGAAGCCGCTCAGCGCCCAGCGCAAGCAGAAGGCGATCAAGCGTCTCAAGATCGTGGCCTCGTTCAACCAGCGTGATCCGGAGACGGGTCGACGCGTCAATGATCCAAAGGCAATGATCCTCGACGTTGTTCCGGTGATTCCGCCCGAACTGCGTCCAATGGTCCAGTTGGAGGGTGGTCGTTTCGCAACTTCTGACCTCAACGACCTGTATCGCCGAGTCATCAACCGCAACAACCGACTCGAGCGTCTGCTCGGTCTCGGAGCGCCAGAGATCATCGTCAACAACGAAAAGCGCATGCTCCAAGAGGCAGTCGACGCACTTTTCGACAATGGACGGCGTGGTCGTCCGGTCAC
>JBIIKC010000049.1:0-7464 GCA_044233375.1 Ilumatobacteraceae bacterium | reverse complement strand
GACATCGATCCTGTGTTGTCCGCCACCCGAGCCCAGCCCGACAAGTCGATCGATCGAATCCTCGACGAGAGAAAGGTCGTGACGGCCGATCATCTTCGCCTGCTGACCGGCATCGACGTCCCGCCCACTGTCGGCGTCTGGATTCTCTCCCCAGCCGAACACGAACGCCGCACTCGTGCGATCGGAGCGTTGCTCGAGACGGCGGATTCGAGTGGTTTCGACATCGCTCAACTCGACGACATCGACCGAGCTCTCGTCGGGGAGATCTCTGCTGTGACGATCGAAGACGGTCGGGTGCGTCAGGCGGGTGTCGAGGACCCGATCGTCCATCATCCGGCGATCGCACGACTCGAAGAACAACGATGTGCTCCGGACGCATGCACGGACATCTCGATTGCGGAGCTACGACGACTTGCGAAGATCGGTTTGGTCTTCGAGAGTCAAGGCGAATGGTTCCATCGGTGCGCCCTCGAAGATGCACACGAAGCCACTCGCAATCTTCTTGCTCTGCACCCCGACGGGTTCACCGTGTCGCAGCTGCGCGAACGTCTCGGCATCACCCGCAAGCACGCAGTCCCACTTGCGAGTGCTCTCGATGCTCGGGGTATCACCCGACGGCGCGGTGATCTGAGGATTTCCGGTCCACGTCTGTGATGATCGTGCGAAATGTGAGATTGATTCGCTGGCCCACGGACTTCTTCGTCTTCGGTATCTCATGAACCCAGCACTGCTGCATCAGCCCACTCATGACGAGTAGGGAACCGTGCTCGAGCGAAATCTCGACCACGGTCTTCGTTTCCCTGTGACGCATCCGGAACACTCTGGTGTCCCCCAGACTCAGTGATGCAATCACGGGTTCGCGTCCCAACTCTGGCTCATCATCGGCATGCCAACCCATGGAGTCTCGTCCGTCTCGGTAGAGATTCACGAGACAGCTGTTGAACTCGACAGCGCTCTCTGCGCTGCATCGATCACGGAGCACCCGAAGGCGATCGGTCCAGTCCCGCGGCTCGAGGCGAATACCCGAATACGAATATGCGTGGTCGCCGTACCAACAGGCGAGACGCGGCTGAAGCACCTCTCGGCCGAACAGCACGATGTGCCGATGCTCCCACGGTGTTTCATCGACGAGACCAGTGAAGTGGCGATCTGCCTGATCGGCCACGATGAACGACGGAATGTAACGAGCAGCCCCGTCGAAGGGAAGAATGTCTTTCGGTTCGTCGTCAGTGAACAGCGTCATCGCTCTTGGGGCGGCGTTCCCGATAATCACGCGCGCCGCCGGATTCAGGCTCGACCTCCAAGACGACACCATCGATGGCGACGACCCGCGCATTCTCACCCGACTTGATCGGCGTCGCTCGGTTCGTGCGCGCCTTCCAGCGCGCTCCGAGAATCTTCACGGAACCTTCAGGGGAAATATCCGAGACGGCCGGGCCGACTTCGCCGATCAACTTCTCACGGCCGACAGTCGGCGTCGCGAATCGAGTTCGGGTCATGCTCGGCATTCCGGACACGAAGGTGAGAGCGATTCCACCGATACCGACGAGGAGCGTCAGCCACGACACCCGAAGGTTGTACTGATCGACCTCGGGGAACAGAGCCCACGAGCCGACAGCGAACAACACGAGACCGACTCCGGTCCACAGGCGCGGGATTCCCACTTGAACGTCGATCGAGAAAGCGACCATCGAAGCCAGAATCAGCCCAAGTGCCCAGCCGCGATCCGGCAGTTCACCGAGTCCGAACGATGCAAGCAACACGAGGACCGCTCCAACGACACCAGCGACTCCGATACCAGCGGTGAAGAATTCGAACACCATCAACGCAAGTCCGATGATCAGGAACAAGTAGGCAACCGGAGGGCTGGCCGACGTATGGAGCATCTGCTGCCAGATTCCCAGCTTGTGAAAACGCACAGTGGTGATGTCGTTGGACACCGTGCCGTCGTCACCGATTGTTTCGATGGCAGTGTCCAACTCGACACCATTGATCGCGATGCCATCCAGAGCGAACACCATGTTGCGAATCGTCGGGACACCTTCGTCGCTGATCTCGAGTTTCAGCGCACCTGCGCGTCGAGCGTCCTGGAACCCGAGGGTCTTCGTCCGCAGGTCATCTGTGGCTTCACCGAACGAAACCGAATCGGTGAGAGGAGTTCCAGTGCGACCGATACGGGTTCCCGGTGCCATGCCGGTTGCATCCGCTGCTGAAAGAAGTTGCGCCACGAGGCCCGTTGCGCGAGCCCCGGATGGGCCGACCCAGATCGCGATCGGAACGGATGCATCTTCGATTCGCTCGTACACATCTCGCATCTCGTCACGGCCGACGAGAGCCGCCTTCGAGTTCATCTGCAGGATGAGCGCCTGAGCGCCATTGGCTTCAGCGCGAGTGATCGCCGCCTCGATCTCGTCGACAACGATCGAATCGAAGAAACCCGAGACCTGGAGCACGTCGACTGGCGTCAGAAGATCTGCTGGCGAAGCAGCATCGGCTGCCACGACCTCTGTGTTGGCGATTTCCGAATCCGGCGTTGCGTCGGTGTTCGATGCAGCACGTGCCACATCGGAAAGACTCAGCAGGGCTCCGATCGCCAGGAAAAGGGTCGCTAGTCTGCGCACGAGTGTCTCCGAAACCTGAAAATGTCAGTCGCATGTTCACCATGTCGCGGTTGCTCGTGGTGGCCGGCAAGGGTGGTGTCGGCAAGACAACGGTAACTGCTGCGATGGCACGTGCTGCAGCCGATACGGGTCTTCGTGTCCTCGTTGTGACCCTTGACTCCCGCCCGGGTATGCCCGCTCTGCTCGGTGCCTCTCCGGGAGTGGAAATCGGATACGAGGGACTGCGGATTGCAAACGATCTCGGTCCTCGGGCAACGGGTTTCATCCATCTCCGCACGATCACTGCCGAAGAAGCTCTCGAGGACTACCTCGCCACTCAAGGTATGGCACGTCTCGCCAAGCGGCTCGTTGCGTCGGGAGTGGTCGGCGTCGTGTCGAGCGCTGCCCCGGGCATCGACGACTTGCTCGTTCTCGGAAAGCTCAAGCATCTCGTGTCGCTCACAGGCCCGTCAGGTGACTACGACCTGATCCTCGTCGATGCGCCCGCAGCGGGACACGCCATCAGCTTTCTTCAAGCTCCGTCAGCGATGGCCGAGACTGTTCGCGGCGGACCGATCCGTTCGCAGGCGATCGAAGTTCAATCGATGCTGAGGAATCCCGATCGATGCCGAGTCGTGATGGTGACCCTTGCCGAAACGACTCCCGTGAACGAGATGCTCGAGAGCGCAGAGATTCTTTCGGAGAAAGTTGGCGTCGCATTCACTCCCGTCATCGTCAACGGCGTCGATGACGCATCCGATGTAACCGCGCTCGTCTCATCCGGACGTCTCGTCGACGGTGAGCTCGCAGACGCCGCCCGCTACCGGGCTTCACGATGTGCACTCCACGCACGAGAAGTCGACCGAGTCGACCGAACTGTCCACGCCGGTCACATCTCATTGCCGCACATTCCGACAGCTGGACTCGATCACGGCGACATTCGACGCCTTGCAGACGTCATTCGCGAACAGGTGGAAACGCAATGAGCGAACGCATGTCCTCGATGGCCGATGTGGTTCGGGATTCGCGCATCATCGTCTGCTGTGGTTCGGGCGGTGTCGGCAAGACGACGTCGGCTGCGGCGCTTGCTCTGGCAGCAGCAGAAAGCGGACGCAAGGTGGTGTTGATCACCATCGACCCGGCAAAGCGACTCGCCGATGCACTCGGTCTTCAGGGTTTGACGAATGATCCTTCGCCGATTCCGATCGATGGAACTGCCGTCGACGGACCCGGCGGTCTGTGGGCGATGATGCTCGATGCTCGAGCCACCTTCGACGCCGTGATCCGGCAGCAGGCGCGTAACGAAGCACAGGTTCGTCGCATTCTCGAGAACCCTTTCTATGACAACGTGGCAAGCAAGTTGTCCGGAAGCCAGGAGTACATGGCTGCCGAGAAGCTCTACGAGCTGTCCAACGACGATCGTTTCGATCTCGTCGTCGTCGACACTCCCCCGACTCGCGAGGCTCTCGACTTCCTCGAGGCTCCGCAAAAGTTGATGAACTTTCTCGATCATCGCGTCTATCGCTGGTTGATCGCTCCCGCTCGAAGCGGACTGAAGATCGTCAACATCGCAGCCCAGCCGATCCTGCGCACGATCGGTCGCGTCATCGGAGCCGATGTACTCGCCGATGCCATCAACTTCTTCCAGGCATTCGAAGGCATCGAAAGCGGATTCCGTGACCGGGCCGAATCCGTACAGAAGCTGCTGAAATCCGACGTGACCAAATATCTGGTCGTGGCATCTCCCCGTCGGGACACTGTCGACGAAGCCATCTACTTCAGCCGCCAACTCCGATCCGCTGGAATGGCTGTGACCGGACTGATCGTCAATCGCCTCCAGCCACTCTTCGGCCCAGGAACAGCGGAGGAAGCCGAATCAGCTGCCCGTGCCGCGCAAGATCGCGGTGAGACCGATCTCGCTGTTCTTCATCGCAACTTGGCTCACCTTCGACGGATCAGCGAAGCCGAAGAAGACGCAATTGCTCCTCTGCTGTCGTTCGCAGCGAACTCGGTGATCTCGCGTGTGTATCAGCGATCCGAAGACGTCCACGACATCGGTGCAATCAGGAATCTCGGACGCGATCTCGTGGCTCCGAGAGAGAACGACTAGCGTTTCGCCCGTGCACATCCTCCTTGCCACCGATGCCGAATGGATCGTCGACGAAGTGACCTCTGCCCTCGGTGGCCCGGATGTCCGGTTCACCGTGTGCCGAGAGGGTCGTGTGGTGGCCTCCGTGGTTCGTGACGACACCCCCGATCTTGTGATCCTCGACCTCCAGATCGGCAGCATGGGCGGGGTTGCCGTCACCATGGACCTGCGTCTCGACGAGAGCGGCGGTCTCCTTCCGGCAGTGCCGATCATGATGCTCCTCGACCGCAAGGCAGACATCCACATGGCGCGCCGCAGTGGAGCAAACGGCTGGCTGATCAAACCTCTCGATGCCTTGCGTCTGCGTCGCGGTTCTCGCGAAATCGCTCGTGGCGGTTGTTATGCCGAAGGTGTCGAATCGACCGACACACTTCCCGGCGAATCTGTGGAACCGGCAACCGCCGGGTAGCCTCGCTTCTCGCACCATCGGGGTGTAGCGCAGCTTGGCTAGCGCGCCACGTTCGGGACGTGGAGGCCGGAGGTTCAAATCCTCTCACCCCGACCACGAACCCCCTGCTCTTGCGGGGGGTTCTTTGTATCCCAGGGAAATTCAGTCGCGTCGTCGGAACGAACTGTTGCGACTCATGAGGTCAACGAACGGCAGACCCCAGCAGTCGTCGCCCGTTGTCCTCGTAGAACGCCCGTTTCGACTCGTCATCGAGGTTGGTCATGCTGGCCTCGAAACGTTTGATCGGATCATCGGTTCCCTCGTGATGCGGATAGTCGGATGAAAACGCAACCATCTCCGCGCCGGCTTGCTCGATGATCCAACCCACGTCCTCTCCGGCAAACGGACTGACCACTACGTGTCGACGCAGGTAATCCGATGGCTTCATGGCGAGGTGGGAAAGATCCTGGATGTTGCGGAACGAGCGATACCCGGTGTCGACGAAGTGCATGAACGATGGCAGCCAGGTTGCACCGAGCTCGGTGATCCCGAAGCGCAACTCCGGGAACCTCTCCATCACGCCGTCGTAGATCAGCGAAGCGAGGAACAGTTCTGCCGGATATCCGATTGCCATGAACGAGAGCGGATCGCCGGGCGCGTCGGACCGCACGTGGGCCATGTCTCGCCCGTTGTCGAAGAACGTCGACGGCACCGGACGATAGGCCTGATCCGCGCCGACATGAAGGAACACCGCACGACCTGATTCCTGCATGCGGTCCCAGACACGATCGAATTCCGGGTGAGTGAACGAATGCCCGCCAGACGACGGAATCGAATCGATGAGAAATCCTGCAACTCCAGATCGAGACGCCTCGTCGATGAATCGAAGGGCCGTGTCGGCGCCATGTTCGAAGGGAATGTAGGCCGTCGGCAACAGACGCGGGTCGGCACAGAACTCGAGCAACCCCCGGTTCATCGCTTTCGCCGCCTCGGCACGGCAAGCCGCCGGAGTGTCCTGGACCTGGTTGAACGAACCCGTAGGAAACACGACCTGATGAGAGAAGCCGAGACGGTCGAGGGCAGCCGACCGCTCAGCAGGATCCCAGCCGCCGAGCGACATCCAGCCCTTGCGCCGCATCGTCATGAACTCGTCGACTGCGCACCGCATCGCCGTCGGATCCTCTTTGCGACGACGATGATCGACCTCAGCGTCGCTCAACAACTTGGCGAAGTCGGGATCGTTGGAACCAAGTTCGGGAATCTCATCTCGGATTTCCCCCGAAGCGAAACTGCGCAACCACCCGACAGGTTCGAGAATGTGAGCGTCGATATCGATCACAGAACGTCCGTTGGCGTAGGTCGTCATAGTTGGGACCGGACATTAACACCGAGTGACACATCGTCGTTCCACGACTGGACATGGCGCTTTCCTGACCGACCTTGACACGAATCGCACAGCAGTTGGTGGTTCAGGACAATGCGCGATCGGCCACAGTTCGCAACATCACCCGGACGAATGCGGCAGCCAACTGGATGACATTCTCGACGCCCATCGAATTCGTCGAGGAGTTCTTCGTTCGACGCCACATCCACGGGGCCAACGCCTCGTACGACGAAGCGACGGTGAGTCGGGAGTATCTCCGGACCATTCGGGATCACATCCGTCGTTCGCGTGGCTGACCGATTGCGCTTTCGATGACATCCACCTTCGAGGTCGTTTACGGTGTCGATGTGCGACTCGGCGAACTCCAGCAAACCATTCAGACCACCTATGGGGAACGGGACACTCAGCGCGGAGTGCCGTCAACTGTCGCCTGGCTCGCAGAAGAAGTCGGGGAATTGGCCCAAGCAGTTCGCAAGGGAACTCGAGAACAACAGGAGCACGAGTTCGCCGATGTTCTCGCCTGGGTCGCCACGCTTGCGAATCAGATGGGCATCGACCTCGAAGTTGCCGTTTCTCGCTATCGAAATGGCTGCCCGACCTGCGGCCATTCACCCTGCGCTTGCTGAGGATCCGGTAGCGCGTTGCGATCTCGTTGTGAACGACTCAGAGGAAGAGTTCGGCGATCTGAACCGCGTTGAGTGCGGCACCCTTGCGAAGATTGTCATTGCTGACGAACATCGCAAGTCCTCGGTTCGAGTCGAGTGACATGTCCTGACGAATACGTCCGACATAGCTCGGATCGGCTCCCGCTGCCTCGAGTGGAGTCGGAACATCCGATACCACGACTCCGGGTGCGGCGGACAGCAACTCTGTTGCCCGCTCCACACTGATCGGTCGAGCGAATTCGGCATTGATGCTCAACGAATGCCCCGTGTACACAGGA
>JBIIKC010000100.1:0-5579 GCA_044233375.1 Ilumatobacteraceae bacterium | reverse complement strand
TTGTCACGGTTGGATCCCACCTCGGTCGAGTTCACGGATGGCTTTGCGGCGTTTGTCAGGGAGTTCGGCAGTCGTGGACCGAATGAATGGGATATTCGCTCCGACACGTGGGAGACCAAGCCCGAACTCGCGCTCGCGTTGATCGATGCGATGCGCAATGCGCCTGACTCAGAGAATCCGATGACTCGAAATGAGCGCAATGCGCACGTGCGTCGGGACGCAGAGAATCGGGTTCGGGCTGCTCTTGCAGGTGATCCCGATGCGCTCGGTCAATTCGAGATGGCTCTACGGTCTTCGCATGTCTATCTCGCTGGGCGGGAGCGAGCCAAGACCAATCTCATCAAGGTGGTTCATGAAATCCGCATGGCAGCGGTGGCACTCGCCGAACGTACCGGCTTCACGACATCGGAAGTCTGCATGCTCCTCGCAGACGAACTGCCAGCTTTCGTCGAACAGCCTGGTGAATTTCGAGCGCGACTTGCTCAGCGCGAACGGCAGTATCTGGATCTGTTCGAACTCGACCCGCCGTTCATCGTGAACGGCATCGCTCCGCCATTGTCCGAATGGCGACTCAAAGGTGCCAGTGAAGCAGCCCCTGCTGTACTGGGAGAAGTCCTCACGGGAATGTCGGGCGCACCCGGCTCGTACACGGGAACTGCACGCATCATTCTTGATCCGGCGGATCCGTTCGCTCTCGAGCCGGGTGATGTGCTGATTGCTCCTTTCACCGATCCGGCATGGACGCCACTGTTCGTTCCGGCGGGAGCGGTCATCGTCGACGTTGGGGCGGTTGTGAGTCACGCAATCATCGTCAGCAGGGAACTCGGGATTCCGTGCGTTGTCAGCGTCACCGATGCGACGGTTCGAATACCCAACGGTGCGACAGTGACTGTCGATGGTGCGAGTGGAACGGTGACCATCGTCGACCTTCCCCAGTGAAATCTCGTGGCGGCGAGTGTGTCGTCGGGGTGATCACGTATGTGCATGGAGCGTGTTGCACAGGTGCTCTTCGCCGGGTTGGACCTGTCCGGCTCCGACTCCCTCGAGCGCAGCAAAGGGACCACACACCTGAGGCTCCAGCCAGACATGCAGCATTGGATTCGGACGCAACTTCATGCCGAATCTGCAGGTTCCCTCCGATGATGTGATCCCGACCACCCGAGTGGACCCATGTTCGATGGGATCTCGGTCGAAGCACAGATTGTCGTGGATGTGCCATTGAGTGAGCGCTCCGCCGACATTGGGGATGGTGTCCAGCGAGTACTCATCACCGAGCATGTACATCGCTGAAACCAAACGACGAGACCCATCAGGCTCGACGGCAAAGACGAGACTTTCCGGATAGTTCGGATCGAGTTCGTACTCGTCATTGATGTACGTCCAGTTGATGTAGTGCTCGACACCGGTTGCCTCGTCTCGAATGCTGGTGAAGCCGAGTTCCGTTGCGATTTCAGGTGTCGCAAACCGGGGAAGAGTTTCGCGTGTCTCGTAGATCAGCATTTCTGCTCGTCGTTGCTCCTCGGGTGTGACACCTGGAAAGCCGGACAGATCGATGAGGGAAGCGCCCGAATCCTCGAAGTCGGCCGCATCGATAGCTGATGTCGTGGCGTGATCAGCATGTGAGTGATCGTGGGAGACGCCGGTCCACAGGGCGACGATGGTGACCGTGCAGAACAGGGCACCTGGAGGGGCGATGCGGACAGCAGGGAGGTTCTCGAGTCCGACAACGAAAGCGGCGAGGGCGAGACCCATCGCCATGATCCCGAGACCGCCAGCAATCGAGTCGGCCCACTGGGGACTCTCGCGGACTTCGAGGCCATCGATCCACGAGATTCCCGTGATACGAGTGACGATCCATGCCCCGGCGGCGGCTCCGTTGATGACGATGCCGGCAGGAAGGACCTTTCTGCTCGGCTGGAGGAGGGCGATGAGTCCCCATGCGATTTGGGACAGCGAAACAACGATGAATATGCGCGCCAGTTGTGGATGCTCTGCATGGAGTCCGATTGCGCCGCCATGGACGACACCGGCCCCGATCGAGGCAAGGGCGGCAATTGACATTGCGTGGAATCGACGCGTCATGATTCCAGCGTACCGCGAATCACTCGCTCAGAGCCTCGAGAGCGCGCTCTGCCAACTCGGGTCGGCAGACCAGGATGTCGGGCAGCCACAAAGATGCGTCGTTGTAGACGAGCGGGGAGCCGTCGATTCGACTGACGTGCAGACCGGCCGCCCGAGCCACGGCGGCTGGTGCAGCCGAGTCCCATTGGTACATGCCACCATCGTGGACATAGATGTCTGCCTCGCCCATCACGACAGCCATGGTCTTTGCGCCTGCCGAGCCGAGTCGTCCGACATCGCACCCGAGAGCGTTGGCGACGATGACAGCACAATACGGATTGCGGGTGCGGGACGTGACAAGAATCGGGCGAGCTCTCGTCGACGCGGGTAACACCGGGGCGGGATCGGCATCGAATGTCATCCCGAGAGCAGGAAGGGCGACAGATCCGGCAACGAGGTCTCCGCGCTCCCACAACGCGATATGGATTGCCCAATCGTGACGTGGCGGTTCGGCGAATTCATTGGTCCCATCGATCGGGTCGATGATCCATACTCTTTCCGCGCTGAGGCGGCTGCGATCGTCGGCAGCCTCTTCGGACAAGATGACGTCATCGGGTCGACTCGACCTCAGCGCTTCGACGATGAAGCGGTGGGCAGCCCAATCGCCTTCGTCCTTGAGATCCCAATACGACACGGTGTTTCGCACCAGGTCGTTGCGGAGAGTCACGAGCATCGCCCCCGCTTCACTCGCAATGCGGCTGGCCAGCCGTTGATCGGATTCGGTCACAGGCCCTTGCCCAATTGCACGCTCGCCCGAACGAGATCCCGGATCTCGTTTTCGTCAGCACCCGATGCGACCAAGCGTGTCACGATGCGCTCGACCTCTTCGGCGCGGGCATCGGAGAACTCGGGATTTCTGAGTGTCGATCCGACCAGAGACGCGATCATCAAGATGACAGCTGCTGCGACGGCGATGAGGCCGATGGTGATCACCCAACCAGCATTGTTTCCAGCGATCGAGGAAATGATCAGTCCGGCAATCGACGCCACGAACGTTGCAGCGCAGACGATGCGAATGACACGCAAGGACCGAGGGATGCTCATCACGTGATCACGACCGCGAGAGCGGCTTGTACTTGATCCGGTGAGGTTGGTCAGCGGCCGAACCCATTTCCTTCTTCTTCCAGGCTTCGTACTCACTGAAATTGCCCTCGAACCATCGCACTTGGCTGTCACCTTCGAATGCAAGGACGTGGGTCGCAATGCGATCGAGGAACCATCGGTCGTGGCTGATGACGACCGCACAGCCCGGAAACGCTTCGAGGGCATCTTCGAGGGCGCGCAGAGTGTCCACATCCAGATCGTTCGTGGGTTCGTCGAGGAGCAGGACGTTGCCGCCGGTCTTGAGCAACTTCGCGAGGTGAACACGATTGCGCTCGCCGCCGGAGAGGTCACCAACCCGCTTTTGCTGGTCGCTTCCCTTGAAGTTGAACGATGCCACGTATGCCCGTCCGTTGACCTCTCTTCCGCCCACCTTGAGGTGCTCGACACCCCCGGTGATCTCCTCGTACACAGTGGCATCGTCGTCGAGGGTGTCTCTGCTCTGGTCGACGTAGGCGAGCTGAACGGTGTCTCCAATCTTGACGGAGCCCGAATCCGGAGCCTCCTGTCCGGTCAACATCCGGAACAGCGTCGTCTTTCCGGCGCCGTTCGGTCCGATGATGCCGACGATCCCAGCAGGGGGGAGAGAGAACGACAGATCCTCGATGAGCAGGCGATCTCCGAAACCCTTGTTCAGATGATCGACTTCGATGACGGTGTCGCCGAGTCGACCACCGGCAGGGATCATGATTTCGAGCTTGCTCGCTCCGCGATCAGCGCTTTCTGCCTCGGCGTGCAGGCGTTCGTACGCTGTGAGACGCGCCTTGCCTTTGGCCTGTCGAGCTTTCGGGGACATGCGCACCCATTCGAGTTCACGCTCGAGGGTACGTCGACGGTTCTCGTTGGCCTTCTCTTCGCGGTCGAGCCGCTGCTGTTTCTGTTCGAGCCAACTCGAGTAGTTCCCTTCGAAGGGGATGCCGCGGCCTCGGTCGAGTTCGAGAATCCATTTGGCGACATTGTCGAGGAAGTAGCGGTCGTGGGTGATTGCGACGACGGTTCCCGGGTACTCCTTCAGGAATCGCTCGAGCCAGTCCACGCTCTCGGCGTCGAGGTGGTTCGTCGGTTCGTCGAGCAGCAACAGATCGGGCCGACTGAGCAAGAGTCGACACAGCGCAACACGGCGCCGTTCACCACCGGACAATTTGGTGACATCGGCGTCATTCGGAGGACATCGCAGGGCATCCATTGCGATCTCCACATTGCGTTCGAGGCTCCACGCATCTGTCGCGGCGATCTTGTCCTCGAGTTCGGCTTGAAGGGCACCGACCTTGTCGTAATCGGCATCTGGATCGCCCCACATTGCCATCACTTCGTTGTAGCGGTCGAGGAGTTGCTTGACGGGCGCGACTCCATCCATCACATTGCCGAGAACGTCTTTGGCCGAGTCGAGCTGTGGTTCCTGTGCGAGGTATCCCACGGAAAAGCCAGGAGTCAGTCGGGCTTCACCCGAAAAGCCGTCGTCGAGACCGGCCATGATTCGCAAAAGGCTCGATTTTCCGGATCCGTTCGGGCCGATCACGCCGATCTTCGCTCCGGGGTAGAACGAGAGTGAGATGTTCTCGAGAACCGTGCGGTCGGGCGGATAATGGCGTGCCAGTTTGTAGCAGGTGTAGATGAACTCGTGTGCCATGAGAGTGGCAAGGCTAGTCGCAGAGTCGTGGGGTTGGGTTCGTAGTCCCGTTCGGCTGCGGGGGTTTGGTACGGTGAGGTCATTCAGACGTGATCACGCGTTCTCAATGGAGGAAATCGATGGAATTGTTCTCACAAGACGGTCTGGCATTCGCCACCCGATGGCTGCACGTTCTCGCAGGTATCGCGTGGATCGGGTTGCTGTACTACTTCAACCTGGTCCAGGTACCGGCGTTCGCTGCATACGGAGATGAAGCCAAGGCTCGAAACATCTCGATCGACAAGTTGGCACGACGGGCTCTGTGGTGGTTCCGTTGGGCTGCGGTCGTCACGCTCGTTCTCGGTCTTTTGATCATCGGTGTCACCGAGAACTACATGCAGGACTTCATGTCGGGTGTGAATACGAACGACTTGGCCCACGACGCAGCGATTTTCGTCGGCATGATTCTCGGCATCTTGATGGCCGCGAACGTGTGGATGGTCATCTGGAAGAATCAGAAGATCGTTCTCGCCAATGCGGCGAACGTGCTTTCGGGTGGTGAAGCCGATCCGAATGCTGCGGCAGCCGGGCGTCGTGCACTCCTCGCCAGTCGTCAGAACCTCATCTTCTCGGTGTCGATGCTCTTCTTCATGGTCGGTGCTGCACATTTCTACGGTGGGGCGTTCGACGGCAGTGCAGGTGGAGCATGGACCTTCGTCATCGTCGCATCGGTCATCACGGCATTGCT
>JBIIKC010000048.1:0-7525 GCA_044233375.1 Ilumatobacteraceae bacterium | reverse complement strand
ACCCGTGGTGTGAGGGTGGTGATCTTGTTTGTGTGAACTTGCTTGTGTAGTAGCGGCGATCGGGATCGAACCGATGACCTTCCGATTATGAGCCGGATGCTCTGACCAACTGAGCTACGCCGCCTGGCGCGCAGCCGGTTGGCTGCCCGGTTGTGGACACACCCGGAATCGGGTGCTGAGCCCTCTGTCGGAATCGAACCGACGACCTTTTCCTTACCATGGAAATGCTCTACCGACTGAGCTAAGAGGGCGCTGGTACGGCAGAGCCGCAGACCGAGTCGAAAGTGTAGCCCCAGGTCTCCCAAATGCCCCCATGCCCCGAATCCGCCGTCGAGAATCGTCGAGATCCGCCGAGTACGAAGCCAATCGGCGAACTGGTCCAGCTCCCATTGGCAGACTGGGATCTGGCCACCTGGCACACTGGATCGATGAATCACGTCGGGGGGAACCACGACCGGGGCCAGAGCTCCGACTTCTCCATTCGGTCAGCAACCCTTCTCGATGCCGAGGCCATCAGACAGATCTACAACGACGAGGTCGAAAACTCCACTGCCACGATGGATCTCGTGCCTCGCACCCTCGAAGAACAGCGCCAGTGGCAGATCGAACGCAGCGGAGCCTTCACGACGCTGGTCGCCGTTGATTCTTCCGGCTCCGTTCTCGGTTTCGCAGCCCTCAGCCCCTACAAGGAGCGAGCGGCCTACCGGCCCACCGTCGAGGACTCGGTGTACGTCCACAGCAGCCGGATCGGGCGCGGAGTGGGAAAGGCTCTGTTGACCGCAATAGTCGATGCCGCCGCCGAATCGGGATTTCACAGCGTCATTGCCCGAATTTCGTCATCCGGAGAAGCCAGCCAAGCCCTGCACCGGGCATGTGGGTTTCGCGAGATCGGCCGTGAGATCGAGGTTGCCCGCAAGTTCAACCGTTGGATCGATGTCATCGTCATGCAGCGAATGCTGCAGTGACCGGCAAGCATCTCATGCAGCGAATGCTGCAGTGACCAGCAAGCATCTCATGCAGCGAATGCTGCAGTGACGGAACGAAAGACACCGGACCGCATCGCGATCCGGTGTCTGAGTGTGGGCCGGGCAGGATTCGAACCTACGTAGGCAATGCCGGCAGATTTACAGTCTGCTCCCTTTGGCCGCTCGGGCACCGACCCAATGTTTTCTCTTGTCTTGATCTTGGAAACTTCTTCGGAAACGAATGTCGAGAACTCGAGACAACGCCCTAGCCACGGACGATTCGAGCCCGTCCGAGCGTATCGGTTGGGCAATCGGACTGCCACATCACCGAGCCAACGGCGGATCGCTCTGCTGAGTCGCGTCACCAGATCGAATTGTGTGGTGGAACCTGCTCAGAAACATCCCGCTGAAGCGCCAACTTCGGCAAAACCCTGTAGGTCGCCAGGACCCCATGTGGGAGTTTCCTGACGCTTGCCTCCGAAGTACATGATCTCCTTCTCCCAACCCTGAGGGTCGGTCGAACCTCCAGCTGTCATGTCTGCATCGGTCATCGGGGTCAACCCCATCGCGTTGCCGAGCATCAACATCACCAGCCATTGGCCGTACGGATGAAGTTCGTCGCCGAGAAACAGGTACTGCAGAGCGTTGGCGTTGTATTGGAAGATGACAGCGTCGATCTCCCGGAAGCCGTCCTTGACCCGATCTCCGGAAATCGATCCTTCAAAAGGCTTGTCGTCCTGAAGCAGTCCTTCTCCGCCGGGAACGTCGATGTGGATCAGAATCTCCTCACCGAATGAATAGCCGGTTCCCGACGTTTCTTCGGTGAGTCCCCGATATTCGATCGTCATGCCAGTCAAGCGCGCCAACTCCGACGACTGCTGGGTGAGAAATGCCTCGAGAGAGGCCTGCTGGCCCGGAGTCAACTTGCCAGTTGGATTGAGGAGGACCTGAATCGGGTTCTGGCAGGGATTCCACCTGTACTTGACTCCATCGACTTCGTAGAGCCGGTAGACGGGGGCGGGTGGCACAGTGGTCGTGGTGGGGGGCACCGTGGTCGTGGTGGTCGACGTGGTTGTCGTGGTCGATGTCGTCGTCGTGGTTTCCGCTGATCCGATCAACCCGATGTCGACGACATTCGTGGCATCGATCGCACCAACGGCTGCGACGATTGCCAGGACACCTGCGGCCGCAGCCGCGATCATCGTTCGGCGACGACGGACTGTCCGCTCGATCCCGTAAGACGGATCATTCGAGTAGTTCGACTGCGATATCGGCATGGGTATGGACTCCATCTGCGAATAGCCCGTATCGGCAATTTCGATTCGAATCGGATCGACCCGGGCCGACTCGTACCGGTCCTGTCCGTAACGGCCTCGATCGATGTCGACGGAATCGATACGCCGAGTCGCAGTTGGGGTGTCATCGCTGAACTCGTCCAGGACTCGAGTTGCACTGGCTGCTCCCACGAACTCGTCTCTCGCGCTCGGCTCTGTCGCCGGTCCCGACCCGCCAGCAGAAAAGAATGCGCTGAGTTCGGCGAGGCCCGGACGCTCCGCGGGATCGACCGCCAAGCATCGCGCAATCATCTCGCGCAGTGGCGAGGGAACAGCGTCGATGTTCGGAGCAGAATGCGAGATCCGATACATCATCGCCTCGGGGCGCCCCGAACCCAGCGGTTCACTCGAACTCGGCTCACCCGAAGCCGTGGCATAGGGATGGCGCCCGAGCGCAATGTACGCCAGAGTCAAACCGAGATTGAAGATGTCGGTGCGCTGGTCGACTGCGGCACCAGTGATCTGTTCGGGCGACAGCCAGGCAACAGAGCCCATCAGCGTGCCCGTGCGTGCAAAGCCCCCCTCGTCGAGGATTCCGCCGAAACCGAAGTCGGTGACGACGACACCGTCGGGTCCGATGAGAACGTTGGATGGTTTGAGGTCTCGGTGCACGATCCCCGCGGAATGGATCTCCTGCAACGCCTCCACCAGACCCAGGGCCATGAACCACAGCAGTGGACCTTGTATTCGCCGACCGTTGGCGACCAACTTCTCGAGAGTCTCGCCTTCGACATGATCCATCACGAGGTAGACGAAAGGCCCTTCATTCGCGACCTCGTGGACCCGAGCGGTGTTTCGACCGGTCACCGACATGATCCGAGACGCCTCGCGAGCGAGGCGATTACGGAAACGTTGCTCATCCGCGAATTGGGGTCGGAGAACCTTGATCGCGTAACGGAAACCCCTCGTCGCATCGCGCTGATCCAAGGGTTCGGCGAGGAAGACAACGCTCAATCCACCTGCTCCGAGACGACCGAGCATGCGATACGAACCCAATGTCTCTGGATCGCCGGCTCTCAGTTCGTCCACGTGAAGTCTCCCGTTCGTCACACTCCCCGGTGTACGCACTGGTACACCCGCCGAATGGTTTCCGGATTGGCGGCGCCAACCCGTCATCGCTGGAGCACCGGGCAATCTAACGGTTTCTCGAGCGAGACCGTTACGATCGGGCCATGCCCAGTTTCGACATCGTCTCGGAAGTCGACCACCAAGAGGTGCGAAATGCGGTCGATCAGGCTCAGCGTGAGATCTCGACCCGCTTCGACTTCAAGAACACCGATTCCTCCATCGAGCAAAAGGACCTCTCGATCACGATGCGGTCGGTCACCGAGGATCGCCTCAACGCTCTGAAAGTCGTTCTCGAAGAGCGTCTCGTCAAGCGGGGTGTGTCGTTGCGGGGTCTCGACTACGGCAAGGTCGAAGAGGCATCGCACAATTCGGTGCGCCAGACAGTGGTGATCACCGTCGGCATCTCCTCGGACAAGGCTCGCGAGATCAATCGTTTCATCAAGGAAAAGGGTCCAAAGGGCGTGACGAGCCAAACTCAAGGCGACTCGATTCGAGTGACGAGCAAGAAGCGTGACGATCTGCAAACGGTCATGACCCTCCTCAAAGGTGAGGACATGGGCATTCCGCTGCAGTTCAACAATTTCCGCGACTGACCGCCGATCGGGACGACGTCACCGGCTCAGTCCTCTGTCGGCGCGTGAGCAGCCTTCTTCTGGAGTTCGCTGACGACGCTGACATCGGCCAGCGTCGTCGTGTCCCCGAGATTGCGACCTTCTGCAACATCGCGCAGAAGGCGGCGCATGATCTTGCCACTACGGGTCTTGGGCAGATCCGGCGTGAAATAGATGGTCTTCGGCTTTGCGATCGCACCGATTTCCACTGCCACATGGTTGCGCAGGTCGTTCTCGTCCACCTGCGCCCCGCCCCGCAGAGTCACATAGGCAATGATCGCTTGGCCCGTCATCGGGTCATTGGCTCCGACCACAGCCGCCTCGGCAACGGCGGGATGCGAAACCAAGGCGCTTTCGACCTCGGTTGTCGAAATGCGATGTCCGCTCACGTTCATCACATCGTCCACTCGACCGAGGAACCACAGGTATCCATCTGCGTCGAGTTTTGCCCCGTCTCCAGCGAAGTAGCGGTCCGGGAAACGACTCCAATAGGTTTCCTGATATCGCTGTGGATCTCCCCACACGCCTCGCAGCATGCCGGGCCATGGATGAGTCAGGGTCAGATAGCCACCACCATGGTCGACGCGATGGCCTGCATCATCCACGACTTCGATGCCGATACCCGGGAGTGCGAACGTCGCCGAACCCGGTTTCAAGGTCGTCGCCCCCGGCAAGGGACTGATCATGATGCCGCCCGTTTCGGTCTGCCACCAGGTGTCGACCACAGGACACGTTCCCGCCCCGATGGTGTCCCGGTACCACATCCAGGCCTCCGGGTTGATCGGCTCACCAACTGATCCGAGGAGGCGCAAAGAGGACAGATCGTGTTTGCCCGGCTCGTCGTCTCCCCACTTCATGAACGTGCGGATCGCAGTCGGCGCCGTGTAGAAAATCGACACTCGATACTTCTCGACGATGGACCAGAACCGATCGTTACCCGGGTGATTCGGCACACCCTCGTAGACGACCTGGGTGGCGCCATTAGCCAACGGCCCGTAGACGATGTAGCTGTGTCCCGTGATCCAGCCGACGTCTGCGGTGCACCAGTAGACATCCGTCTCGGGATGCAGGTCGAAGACGTACTTGTGAGTGAACGCCACATGGGTGAGATATCCGCCCGTGGTGTGCATGATGCCCTTGGGTTTGCCCGTCGTTCCCGACGTGTACAGCAAGAACAGGAGTTGCTCGGAGTCCATCGGCTCAGCCGGACACTCTGTTGCCGCATCGGCCATCAACTCGTGGTACCAGTGATCCCGTCCTGAGACCATCTCGACCGGGTTGCCACCGCGGCGAACGACGACGACGTGTTCGATGGTCGGCGTCGAAGCCAGGGCCTCGTCTGCAGCCGGCTTGAGAGCGAAGACCTCGCCTCGGCGATAGCCGCCGTCAGCCGTGATGAGAACCTTGGCCTGGGCATCGTTGATCCGATCCGACAGCGATTGCGAGGAAAACCCACCGAAGACGACGCTGTGGGCTGCGCCGATGCGAGCGCAGGCCAACATCGACACGATCGCTTCGGGCACCATCGGGAGATAGATGTTGACTCGGTCACCGCGCTCCACACCGAGGGATTTGAGAACGTTCGCAAATTTCTGAACCTCGGCGAGAAGGTCCGAGTACGTCAGAGTTCGGGTGTCACCCGGCTCCCCTTCCCAATGAATCGCCACTTTGTCACCACGTCCTGCGAGAACGTGCCGATCGAGGCAGTTGTACGAGGCATTGATCTTGCCTCCGACGAACCACTTCGCGAATGGCAGATTCCACTCGCAGATCGTGTGCCAGTCCTGATCCCAATCGAGAAGATCCGCCGCTTGGCGCGCCCAGAAGCCCTGATAGTCGGCTGCAGCCTCGTCGTAGAGGAACGTCCCAGCCACGAGAGCGTTCTTCTGGAAATCGGCCGGAGGCGGAAACATGCGATTCTCCAGCAGCAGATCATCGATGTTCTGCGCACCGCCGTTGACAGAAGTCGAATCGGACATGTCCACCCCCACGTGATGTCTCGGAAGAACCCAACCCTACTGTTCGAAACTCACAGGGATCCTCGGAACTCGACGACTGTGAAGCCGCCTAGGCCGGTCGGATCCGTCAGTGCCTCGGATTCGCTGACTCGACTGCGCATCTTCACAGCCTCGAGATCCGGTCTCGCCGCTTTCTCGGCCCAGATCCTCTTGCCTTCCTCGACCAACTCGTCGATACCCCAATGCTGGAGAAAATGGGCTTGGGTTCGCATCGAGTCCGGCGGACCCAGCGCCGATTGCAGCTGGTCGATACAGACATCCCCGGTGATGTCCTGCTCTCCAGGTCTGAGCAGGTAGTGGGATCCCTTCTCATGACCCGCATACGTACGCAGCCATTCACGCCACGGTCGACGCGCCAATTCACTCGTTGCGGCGACCATGTAGTCGACAACCACGAGACGCCCGTGCAGACGCGAGACGATCCCCTTCACCCACGTCGAAGCGGACTCCTGCCACGGAATGCGAGCACCCAGCGGTGCCGCCTCGGACACGTTCACATCTCCGATTGCACTCGTAGCGGGGTCGATCTCGCGAAGGACTTCGAGGAACTTGCCATCGCGCTCGGTGACCCACGCTTCACGCCATCGGCCATCACCGACCAGCAGCCGAAACGGCAGGTTGTCGAGAAGTTCGTTTGCGAACACCACTCCCGTGATTGGACCCACCGGAACGCGATCCGTCGAGGTCACGGGTTCGGGATGCTGCGAGCGCTGATGATCCGACACCTCGACCGCGACGTACGCCCCGGGTCGACCATCGAGACATTCCGGTCGTGCTGCCAGAACCGACCGGGCCAGCGATCCTGGTCCGGCGCCGACTTCGATCACGCTGAAGTTGTCCGGGCGTCCCATCTCCGACCACCAGGCATCGAGCGCTCGGGCAATCACCGCTCCGAACAGCGGACCGATCTCAGGGGAAGTGATGAAGTCCCCTCGTCGACCCGCTCGGCCACCCCTGGACGTGTAGAAGCCAGCGCCTCCATAGAGGCATTCGGACATGAACCGATCGAAGCGAATCGCTCCGTCGGCCTCAGCAATGAGGGCGACGAGCCGGTCAGCCGCCGAAGGCACGGGTGAGATCGCTGAGGTCACCGAATCGAGTGACAACTCCGGGCAGCACCCCGATGACCACAGTCGCAACGCCGGTGATGGCCATGGCAGCAACGAGCGAACTCGGAGTGCGTACCGCAGTCGACTCACCGTGCGGTGTGGGCTTCATCCACACTTCACGCATGATGTTGCCGTAATAGCCGAATGCGATGACCGAGTTCACCGCTCCGATCACGGCAATGGCATGGGCCCAACCGCCGCCCGCTTCGAGAACTGCACGGAACGCGGCGAACTTTGCAATCCAACCGCCGAGTGGTGGAATGCCAGCGAGAGAGGCGAGGAAGATCGTCATCAGAACGCCGAGACCCGGAGCGTAGGAGAAGAGTCCTCCGAAGCTCGAGATCTCGCCGCTGCGAGTCGTGCGGGTCACCGCAAGAACGACAGCGAACATGCCGAGGTTCATCGCTGCATAGACCAGCA
>JBIIKC010000046.1:0-7571 GCA_044233375.1 Ilumatobacteraceae bacterium | reverse complement strand
GATAAGGGAAAGGAACGTCGACGGAGTCGAGGATGCGTCCGGGCCGAGTCGACATGACGAGCACCCGTGTCGAAAGAAACACTGCTTCGGAAATCGAATGGGTGATGAACAAGCCAGCGAATTTCTCCTGAGCGAACAAACGGAGAGTTTCCTCATTCAGGCGCTCTCGAGTGATCTCGTCCACAGCTCCGAACGGTTCATCGAACAGGAAGACAGGCGGCTTCATCGTCAGGGTGCGAGCCAATGAGGCACGCATCTTCATTCCTCCCGACAAGGCGTTTGGAAAGTGATCTTCGAATCCAGCCAGTCCGACGAGCTCGATGGCGTCTCGAACTCTTCGAGTGCGTTCCTCCTTCGAAATGCCGTGCAGTTCGGCAAGCAGTTCGACGTTCTTCCGAACTGACCGCCACGGCAGCAGAGTTGCATCCTGGAAGACGTAGCCGATACCGGCTGGATCGACATCGATCGTTCCCGCTGTAGCCGTGAGAAGTCCTGAAGCGATCCGCAGAAGAGTCGATTTTCCACAGCCCGAGGGACCAACGATCGTCACGAACTCGCCGTTGCCGATCGAAAGCGACACGTCGTCGAGAGCCTCTGTGCCGTCGGGAAAGCGCATCGACACATTTCGGAACGAAAGGGATGACACCAATTCCTCACATTTCTCGTCGTATGCGCCCTCGGGACGCTTTCGGAGCCTAATCGCCATTTGCAATAGTGGTCAGCCACTGGTTTCGTTCTTGTTAAACCAGTGTGTGCGGCCCCGAAACTCAGGATTGCCCGCTCTGGCTAGCACTAGCGTCCTGACCGGGTGGCATCTCGAACGACGAGACATCTCGACCAGCGATTCAATACGAGTTCAACAGGATTCCGGGGAGGGAATTTGATGGGTCTTCACACACGTCATTATTCGAAGCGAACAGCCGCAGGCTTCGGTCTGGTTGCAATGTTCATGATCGCCTCGTGTGGAAATGGCGACGCTGGTTCATCGTCGGTGTCCAATGTGTCGACTGGATCACTGTCTGGCATCTGTCCCGAAACCATCGTTGTTCAGACCGACTGGTTCCCAGAGTCAGAACATGGAGCCCTCTATCAATTGATGGGAGATGACTATGTGGTGGACGTGGACAAGAAGACTGTCGAGGGAAGTTTGATCGATGCGAATGGAACCGACACGGGAGTCGACATCGAAATTCGCACAGGCGGACCAGCTATCGGCTACTCCCCTGTCTCGTCCACCATGGCAACGGATCCCAGTATCACGATGGGCTACGTACTCACCGATGACGCAGCCTTCAGCTACGACAAGATCGAAACGTTGGCGGTCGTCGCCCCTCTCGAAATCAATCCCCAGATCATCATGTGGGATCCCGAGACCTACCCGGACATCGAGACGATTTCCGATCTCGGAGAAGCAGGAATCACGATCAACGCATTCGGTGGAGCCTCATACCTTCAAGTCTTCATCGGCGAAGGTGTGGTGAGCGAGGAACAAGTCGACGAGTCCTATGACGGATCTCCCGCACGCTTCATCGCCGAGGGCGGCAAGATCGCACAGCAAGGTTTCGCATCGGCCGAGCCGTACCAGTACAAGAACGAGTTCACCGACTGGGGCAAGGACGTCGCTTACCAACTCATTCACGATGCAGGCTTCGAGATCTACGCCGCGCCCCTTGCCATTCGAGCCGAAGAAAAGGACGAGTTGTCCGCCTGCCTGACCGAGTTCGTCCCGCTCGTTCAACAAGCAGCAATCGATTTCATCGAAAATGGTTCTCGTGCAGTGGCCATCATCATCGACACAGTGGAGAAGTTCAATGATTTCTGGGTGTACAGCGAAGGTGTTGCCAATTACTCCATCGCAACGATGAAGGAGTTGGGACTCGTCGGAAACGGTTCAGATGCGACTCTGGGGAATTTCGACTTCGAACGTGCCAACGGTGTTCTCGACAAAATGCGAGCCGCTGGATTGGACATCCCGGCCGACCTGAAGGCCGAGGACATCTACACGAACGAGTTCGTCGATATGACGATCGGAATGAAATAGGAAGCTCGGATACTGAGACTCGCATCTCGGACTGGATGAACCCGTAATTCATCCAGTCGGAGATGCGATGCAGTAGAGATTCATCGACCACGAATCGTGTACTCGTCGATTTCCTCGAGAGCTTCACAGAATCTCGAGACTGCATTCTCGAATGCGCGGGAGCCAAAATCCGCATTGGCTCCTTCCGGGTCTCCGATCACGCCTGAATCATCGAAGTCGTTGCTCGCCCATCCGAACTGCACAGTGCCTCCGAAGCGGAGATGATCGTTTCCGACCAGATTCTCAGGGACCGAGCGGCGAGCGAGGGACATGTCGACGAGATCTGGGCGCAGGTGGAGCATCAATGACGTTTCATCGTGTCCACCGTGAATTCCCATTCCGAGTTCTTCCGGGGATGCCTGACCACCTTGATCCACCGGAATCGAGGGATGTGTCAGAAAGGTCATCAGACCGTGCTTCAAACGAATCTCTCGATTCATCATCGCCACGAGTGCACTGTTTCCTCCGTGACCATTGAAGAAGACGAGCTTGCGACAGTGAGTTGTGGCAATGCTTCGACCGATGTCGTCGAGAATCGACTGCATCGTGGAGGCTGACATCCACACCGTTCCTGGACTCCATGCGTGCTCGTTGCTCTTCGTGAGCGCAAGAGAAGGAAGGAGCCAAACATCGATACCGCGGTCAGCGCAACGATGCACCGCTTCCCGTGCGACTGCTTCGGCAATGATCAGATCTGTTGCAAGCGGCAGGTGAGGTCCGTGCTGTTCGACGGCTCCGAGAGGCTGAACAAGAATCGAGGACTCGCTGATGCGCTCTTGAAACTTCGCTGAGGACAACTGAGCAACTTCTCTCGACTCCGTCACATCTCAGAATCTACTGAGGCACCTTCGCGCCTCGACCCTCACGACACAACACTTGAAGCGATCAGGCGTCTCGCACACCGGCGCGATCGACAACGGGTTCCTTGTCGCTCCAAGGGAAATTGATCCACAGGTCAGTCTTCTTCCACGCGTAGTTCGCTCGAACGACCGAGTGCGACTTCTCGTACAGAACCGCGGTACGAACTTCGCCAACTTTGCCTTCACAGAACTGTTGGACACTTCGAAGCGTGTGTCCGGTGTCGGCGACGTCGTCCGCAATGAGAATTCTCGCGTCCGCCAGGTCGACGAAATCAGGAGCTGGAGGGAGGATTCGGGGAACCTCGAGACGTTCATCGACTCCGGTGTAGAACTCGACGTTCATCGTGTAGACGTTCTTCACGGCCAATGCGTATCCGAGGGCTCCCCCGATCAGCAGGCCGCCTCGAGCTATGGCCAAGACCATGTCGGGCTCGTAGCCGTCATCAGCGACGATCTGCGCCAAGGTGCGTGAAGCCTCGCCGAACACCTCCCACGTCATGATTTCTCGGGCCTGGGACATGTCTCGAATGTAGACGATGCTCCCTACAACTGGGTCATCGCCTGTGCAGAAGCGAGATCGATCGTCCGTTCGGTGTCACGCATCTTGGACAACAGCACACGCGGTCCGAACTCGTGATCAGATCACCGTGATGAACCGCAAGCTCTCATCTGGCTTGGGTAGTTGAGGATCCATCTCCTGCAGGATCTCGAGGAGAATCTTCGCGAAGATGAGATCTCTTCCCCACTTCACGTCTGCAGGAACGATGAACCAAGGCGCGTGGGGCCGTGACGTTTCCTCGAGGAGATCCTCATACGCTTTTTCATACAGAGGCCAGATGGCTCGATCCGAGAGGTCACTCGGATTGTGCTTCCATCCGCTTTCGGGATTTTCTACACGCTTCTGTAGGCGCTGACGTTGAACATCGTGGGACACATGAAGATAGAACTTCGCGATGCGCGTTCCCTCGTCGACGAGCAAACTCTCGAAATCACGAATGTGTCGGTACCGCCTTCGCCAAACATCCTCCTCCACAAGGTTCTTCACCCTTGGAACCAGGATGTCCTCGTAGTGGCTCCTGTTCCAGACTCCGACTTCTCCGCGAGCTGGTACACGGGCATGGCACCGCCAGAGATAATCGTGCTCAGTTTCATCACCCGCAGGAACTTTGAAGTTGGTCACTCGAACCCCTGCAGGATTGAGACCGCTCATCACGTGACGGACGAGACCGTCTTTTCCCGATGCATCTCGACCCTGAATCACGACCAGCAATGAACGACGTGCTTCAGCCATCAGGCGGTGCTGCAAGAAGGCAATCTTTCCTACGATCTCCGACAAGTGGGCTTTCGCCTCATCCTTTTCGAGACCGAGGGTGTCCGCTGTACCGAACTCGGGAAGCTCGATGCGCTTTCCTTCCGGCACCAGAAACCGACGTGAAAAGTTGTCACTCATGAGTTCTCCTTGTTTCCGTATTCCGTCTTCGTCGACGGGACATACGGGCAATGACGACAGCCGCTTTCACAGCAGTATCCCCGATCAGCGAGAAATTGCGCTGTGAACACACTGAGTCCCGAAACAGGATCTCGATACGAGGATCTTTTCTCACCGATCGCAACGTCGTGACGATTCATGACTTCATCGAACATTGGATTGCTTCGGGAAAGCCTGTTGCGAAACGGGATGTGGATGCCGTCCGTCCGAAGCGGAACTCGCTTCACCTCGAAGACGTGTTCGTCGAGGGACTGCTGTTGGACGCTTGTCCCACTTTTCGTGATCCAAGCGTTTCGTGAAATCCAAACGCCAGATTTGACTCGGCGGTCGAAAAGATCCCGGGCTTGGACACTTTGACACTGCACAACATGCGACTATCCTACGGATACTTCTGTGAAGGGGGTCACATACGTGAACCCGATGGAGCGGGAGGACATATCAACTGTGAGGCGAAGTTCCGATTCACAGGTCAAACATCGCCGAGTACGTCTCGGCTGACAAGGGGGAAAATAGTGAAATCCTTGCGACAGTCCAGGCGTCGTCCTGGCGTCCTCCTCGGCGCAGTGGCCGTGAGCTTCGGGCTCATCGCCTCGGCGTGCGGTAGCGGTGACGGTGGAGGCACAACGGATACGACGGCAACCGACGAATCCACTCCGACCGACAACACCGAAGTCATCGACACGTTGACAGCGGTGACACCAGGAGGAGATCTGGTGATGGCCATCGAAGCCGACACGTCTTCTCCATGGCGACCATCGGAAATGGTGTGCGCCATCTCGTGTCACATGGTTGCCCGGTCGGTGTACGACACACTGATGATTCCCGGCAGTGACAATGTCCCCGTTCCGTATCTCGCTTCGTCGGTCGAGCCGAATGAGGACTTCACCGTGTGGCGAGTCACAGCTCGCTCCGGAGTGAAGTTCCACGACGGAACCGATTTCGACGGAGCAGCAATTGTCGACAACATCAGTCGTCACAAGGCCGCTCTCCTCACGGGAACCGCTATCAAGTCGGTCACGGATGTGTCGGTCGATCCTGCAGATCCGATGGTCGCAGTCATAACGGTCGAAAAGCCTTGGGCCACATTCCCGTGGTACCTCACCGGACAAGTTGGATACATGGCCTCGCCGACCTGGCTGGCCGCCTCCGATACCGATGAGGCACTTCGTTCGAAGCCCGTCGGCACCGGTCCATTCGTGTTCGCCGACTACAAGCCGAACGAGTACTACAAGGGAACCAAGAATCCCACGTACTGGAATGCACCGTTCCCCTATCTCGATTCCATCGAGTTCATTCCGATCGCCGATTCTCTCAAGCGTCGTGATGCACTCAAGGCCGGTGATGTCGACATGATTCACACGACGAACGGCGAAGTGATCACGGAATTCCGAAGTGGTGTCGATGGTTACGGATCGTCTGAGATCACAAAGAACGGTGAGACGGCCTACACCTTGTTGCACGTGACTCAGGAAGGTTCTGCTGTGTCAGACCGACGGGTGCGTTGTGCACTTGCCTACGCGTCGGATGCGGCGACGTCGAACGAGGTCGTGAGCTTCGGCGTCAACCAGTTGGCAAACGGACCATTCTCGCCCGATCAGGTGGGCTACCTGGAAGATTCGGGCTACCCGTTGGTTCAGGACATGGCCAAGGCTCAGGAACTGATTGCCGAGTACAAGGCCGAGAACCCGGGTGAGTTGAAGATCTCCCTGGCAACGACCAACGACGCCACCAACCTTGTCATCGCCCAGTATCAGAAGGACTGGTGGGAAGAAGCCGGAGTCGACGAGGTGACGATCGATCAGATCGACCAAGGTCAGTACATCGTGACTGCTCTCCTTGGAAACTTCCAGGTCTTCCAGTGGCGTAACCACGGAGGGGTCGACCTCGACCAGCAGTACTTCTGGTGGCACAGTTCGTCCTCATTGGACATCGGAGCTCTTGCGCTCAACTTCGGACGTATCAAGGATGCAAAACTCGACGAGCTCCTCGACGCCAACCGTGCATCGACGGATCCAGCGGAGAAGAAGCAGATCGCTGAAGACGTCAACCGACTGTTCGCAACCGAGTGCTACAACCTCTGGGGTTCGTACACCGTGTGGATGCTCGGCTACGAAGACACAATCCAGGGCTTGGATGCTGGAAACTTGACCAACCCCGAGGGTGACCGTGCGTTGGAGGGTGGCGGAATCGCCGGAACCTTCTATCCGCACACCGCCTGGATCCAGCAGTAATCGTCCCGTGATCAGTGACACCGTGAAGGAAGCACATCGATGAGATATTTTCTGCAGAAGTTCGCGCAGTTGATCCTTGTCGTTTTTGCGGTCACCTTCACGGTGTCGCTGGCACTGGGGGCGATCCCCAATTCGGAGGAACGCATCATCGCTGCCAAGGGCAGCGGTGCGATCAACGAGGAGGAAAAGAACAAGCTCCTCGACTCTCTGAATCTGCGAGAGCCCACTCTTGTCCAGTACGGATATTTCGTTCAGGACCTCGTCACACTCGATTGGGGTGTGACCCTGAACGGCAACCAGCCGATCAAATCATCGATTGCCGATGGTCTCAGCATCTCGGTTCGGCTGATGGTCTATGCCCAACTCGTCGCACTTTTGATCGCGATTCCAGTTGCGCTCCTTGCCGCCTATCGGAGTGGCGGCCCATTCGACAGGTTTTCCACCACCGTCTCGTTCGGCTTCATTTCTACGCCGAATTACGTCCTTGCGACCGTTCTTGGTCTCTTGCTCACGGTTCGTTGGAAAATCTTCCCGGCGATCTCCGACGATGTCGGCTTCTTCGAAGCCCCATGGGACCACTTCCTGAGTTTTTTCCTCCCGACGATCGTTCTTGCCATTCCTCTCGCCGCCACATATTTGCGCTTGTTACGCGCAGATCTGGTCAACACTCTGCAGTCCGATTTCATCACCACAGCTCGCGCAAAAGGTGTGAGTACCTCTCGCATTCTGTTCGGACACGCATTGCGACCTTCGCTCTTTTCCCTGGTCACCGCAGCAGCAGTCAATGTTGGAGCTCTTGTGGGCGGTTCGGTCGTCGTGGAAACCGCTTTCAATCTCAACGGGCTCGGACGACGAACCGTTCTGGGAATTTTCGCTTCTGAGTTCCGACTGGTGCAGATCACCGTGGTCGT
>JBIIKC010000044.1:0-7637 GCA_044233375.1 Ilumatobacteraceae bacterium | reverse complement strand
AGTCGTACTCGCGTGCGACCGCCTCGAGCGCCTCGACTTGGTCGTCCAGCACTGCAGTGGCGAGATCGTGATGAATGGAACGCTCCCACTCGGTTCCGAGTCCCGGAGTACCTCGGCCATCAGCAACGATCACTGCGAACCCTTGATCGGCGAACCACTGTGATGTGCAGTGCGCGGCATACGAATCGACGACTCGTTGTGCATGAGGTCCGCCATAGGGATCCATCAGAACCGGGATTCGAGAGCCTGCGGGAATGTTTCGCGGCAGGACGACGGCACAGGGTATGCCTCGAGAGCCGGCGCGCATGAACCGAACATTCGGTTCGACGAGAGGGGTTTCGCACAAATTCTCGATGTCGGCGAGGACGACTCGCGGGTCGTCAAATGACCGGATGGACACGCGTGCTCGCGGCGTGGTCAGCGAGGATCGGCGCAGGACGAGAGTCGATCCGCCAACGGAGGCACTGTGCACGCCATCGGATTCGGACAACTGTCGAAGCGCAGAGGTCGAGGTGTCCCAGGACCAGATGATCCAGGACTCGGGTCGCATCGTGTCGATTGCCATGAAGACGATCGCATCGTCGTCGGTCGCAACGATGTGGCGAACGTCGATCGATTCCGGGGTGACGGGCGATCCGCCGATCAGGAGCTTCTTGACTCCGTTTCGGTCGGCCACCGAGACGATGGTGCCATCAGACAGCGTGGCAGGTGAACCCGGAACCAGATCGACCCACGAGTCGCTCGTCTCGATCTGAGTGGACACGACCTGTGGTTCGTCCCACGTTGCGGAGCCGATGACGACGGTGCGTTGGTCACGTGTCTGCACCGAGATGTGGACCGACTCATCGTTGATCCAGTGGACATCTGTCAGATAGGGATACATCGACATGTCCCACTCGATGTCTCGTCTCTGCATCGCTGAAGCCGAGGAATCTGTGACGTCGAACAAGCTGAGGCTGACGACGGCGTTGTTCGAGCCCGCAGCTGGGTAGCGCACCGAGCGTGCCGGAACCGACGGCTGAGAAAGGTCGGAGATGGTCCATTGCGCGACCGGAGATTCATCCACACGTGCGACAGCGATCCGTCGTCCATTCGGACTCCACCAGAATCCGCGGTACCGACCCATCTCTTCGGCAGCAATGAAGTCGGCGACGCCCCACGAGACCGACTCGTCTTCGCCGGACACGGACCTACCCGCAATGGTTCGCATCTTGTGAAGCGGAAGCGTTCCATCGCGATCGATGCACATCAGTTCTCCGTCGATGACGAAGGCGATGCGATTTCCCGTCGGGTCGAATCGCGGATCGAAGACCGAACCATCCGTCTCGATGCGGGTTGTCGTGCCCGTTGCGAAATCCCCGACGTACAACTGACCCGACAGAGCGAATGCGTAGACACTGACGTGTTTGTCCACGGTGTACGACGTGATTCCGGAGCCCGCTTCGCGGAGTCGTTCGCGGCGGGCCTTCTCCTCCGGTGACACTTCACCCGCTTCGTGCGAATCCACGAGTGGGTCGACGATGAGACGTTCGGTCGATGTGGTCAGGTCGTATTCCCAGAGACAGTTGACCGAATCGCTGCCGGAGCGACTTCGCAGGTAGATCACCCGGTTGCCGTCAGTCGAGATCGAGAACGTTCGCGGTTCGCCGAGTGTGAAGCGCTGAGTCCGCGCATATTGACGCGGAAACGTGTCGTCGATGGTGGTCTCAGCCATGGATTCAGGTCAACGACGGTTTGACGAGAATTTTCGCATGTGCCTCGGGGTTGCCGAGATCCTCGAATGCTCGAGGAACTCCGTCGATTCCGACTCGACCCGTGATGAGCGGCTCGAGGTTCACTTTGCCTTCAGCAATGCTCGTCAGTGCGTGACCGAATTCGGTGGGTGAGTAGCCGAGCACGAATTGCAGTGACAACTCCTTGCCGATTCCGAGCATCGGATGTATCCGATCCTCTTGCATGCATGCGCCGACGACGAGAATGCGAGCGTCCTTGGGCGCCATGCGCATGGCTTGTTCGATCATGCCGGGGTTTCCCACTGCCTCGAAGATGACCAGAGGCTTGCTGCCGTCGACCTTTCGCCAAGCTCGGATTGCCGGAATCTCTCGAGGATCGACCACGACGTCGGCACCGAGGTGCTCGGCAAGCGCACGGCGACGAGGGGAGAAGTCGGCGCCGATGATCGGACCGATCCCGCGCATCTTCAACTCGGCGATACATGCGAGACCGACCGGTCCGAGGCCGAGGATGACCGCAGCATCGCCCTGAGCAATTCGACTCTTCTCGACAGCGTGAACGCCAACTGCAAGGGGCTCGGTCATGGCAGCGAGATCGGGTGAGAGCCCATTGGGCACCTTGATGCTCATCATCTCGTTGACGACGATGCGCTCGGCGTACCCACCCGGATACTTGTTACTGAATCCAACTCCGTGCACACCCTGTTCGTCGAACGTCACGGGGAAACTGACGACGATGTCACCGGGGGCGAGATTCGACACTCCGGGACCGACCTCGAGAACCTCACAGCAGTATTCGTGACCCATCACCATGTCCGCATCGGGCTGAAACATCACCGGACGAGTCGGATCCGGTGGCGCATCGGCGGAGGATTCCTCGTTCATCTCTTCCGTGAGACGTCGACTCTCCTCGCCGTGGACGAGAAGGTGCAGGTCGCTTCCGCAGATACCGCATGCGAGGACCTGAGCGAGAGCTTGGCCGGCTCCTGCAACGGGCTCAGGAATGTCGTCGACTCTCAGGGACCAATTTCGCATCACGGCGGCACGCATGATCCGAGATTACGGTTCGCAGCGCCTCGCGGAAGACTCAGGACCGTCTCGAGGGACAGGTCAGCGGCTGTACGAGGCGATGGCTTCGACCATGAGGTCGAAAGCCCGTTCTGCGTCGACGTGCATCAACACTTCACAATTCGATTCCTTGACCTCGCGTAGGTCACGGGCGTCGATGAGCGTCATTCCGCGGGTGTGCGTTCCCGTGAGTTCGATGACGACATGGGACTGTTTCGTCTCGAACAGCTCCGGATGAGTGAGAGCGAAGATTGCCAATGGATCATGGACAGCTCCACCATCCATCCCGTGGTGCCGACGCATGTACGTATCGGTGAAGAATTGCATCAGATCACCCAACACATTGGCGAGCTGACCGGGAAGTGATCGAACAGTGTCGATTCGCTTCTGAGTCGCTCGGAACTGGTGGGTGAGGTGAAGTCCAGCCATGATCAGGCGTTGGCCGCACTCGAAGACGATGTCTGCGGCTTCAGGATCGACCCAGATGTTGAATTCCGCAGCAGTCGTCCGATTTCCGAAAGTTCCTCCACCCATGAGTGAAATCCCAGCGATTCGATCGGCGATATCGGGTGCGAGGCGAAGAGCCATTGCAATGTTCGTGAGGGGTCCGGTCGGAACGAGCCACAATCCCTCGTGCTCCCGACACGTGTCGATGATGTAGCCCACGGCGTCGGTGCTGTCGGGAGAACTTGTCGGTGAAGGGAGATCTGCGCCGTCGAGTCCGCTTTCTCCGTGGACGTACGTTGCGTATTGCGGAGGTGCGACGAGAGGACGGGTCGCGCCCTGGTGAACGGGAATCTCGAGACCGAGAAGGTCCTTCATGACGAGGGCGTTGTAGGTTGTCGACTCGATCGGGGCATTTCCCGACACCGTCGTGATCCCGAGAAGATTCGCGTAGTGAGCTGCCACGACGATCGCCAGAGCATCATCGTGGCCCGGGTCGCAGTCGAGGATGATGCTCGGTCTGTTTGCTTTCGGCGAAGCGGTCATGTGATGAGGGTTCCTTTTTCGTCGAGTCGAATGCGCCGGCCGACCCATTCACCTTCGCACATCGCCGAGGTCGTGTCGTGATCGTCGCTCACACCCCAGGCCCTGTCGCCGTTGTCGTCGAGAACGGTTGCGATCGCTCGCTCCGGTCGGCCTTCGCGATCGTGCATCACGGTGTAACCCTCGATCGTCGCTGGACCTTGTGATGCGCCGACATCGAGAATGTTGCGCTTCGGAAGTGCATCGATCCGGTCCTGGGGGTTGGCGTGTCGGAAGCCGGAGGTCGGCGGCGTCGCGGAGTACACCCCGAAGGCATGTTTGGTTGCGTATCCGCCATTCGCCCAGATCAGACCCTTTTCGCCGGGTCGTTCCCGCAGTTCGCCCACCACGGTTGCGATGGCGTGCATGACGTAGTTGTTCCAGGGTCCGCCGGCGAATGACAAACCGCCGGTTCGAGTCAGTTGCCGATCGAGCGACAGGCCGAGTGACTCGGCACCGAGTTGAACTGCCGATGGGAAACACGAATACAAGTCGATGATGTCGATGTCGTCGATCGATGTCTCGGCGAGTTCGAGGGCCAGTCGTCCTCCGAGACGAATCGCAGGCGTTTCGTGGAAGGTTTGACGCATCGACACGTATTTGTGCTCATGGCAGTCCGTTCCAGAGATCGGGAACACCCAGCGATCGCGGGGGATTCCGAGGCTCTGGGCTCTGGCCACTGAGCACATGATGATCGCCGCCGACTGATCGACGTCGTTGTTCGAGTTCATGACTTTCGTGTACGGCAAGCCGATCATTCGATTTCGGGGGCTCGGTGTGATGATCTCGTCAGGAGTCAACGGAGTGCGAATCCAGGCATATGGATTCGATGCAGCAACAGAACTGAATCGAGACCACAATTCGCCGAGTCGCCGATTGTGATCGGGAATGGAGCGACCAGCACTGGCGCGAAGCGCGCTTTCGAAGATCGGGTAGACCTGAACCGGCGCCACGATTTGTCGTGAGATCTCGTACTCGTGATTCATGACGAGTTGTTCACCCATCACTCGCGTTGGTGCAATGTCTTCAGGGACATTCGGCCACGGAAGGTCGATGTTGGCGGAGCGGGCTCTCTTGCGAGTCCTCGACGTCTCACCCCCGCACAGCACGACGAGATCGAACGATCCGGACTGGATCTCGAGAGCTGTCGCGTTCATGAGGGATTGCGGACTGTTGCCGCCCATGGACGTGATCACGGTTTCGCGAGTGGAGATTCCGAGTTCTTCAGCGATGAATCGCGCTGGATCTCGATACCTCCAAGAGAGAAATCCGACGACGCGGAGTGAGTCCACATCGGGGATCGATGCCAAGCCTGCATCTCGAGAGGCGATGCGAATCGCCTCAGCGATGAAAGGGGCTGGTGCGAGGGCCTGTAGTGGATCATCGATCCGCTGCAGGTGCTGGCCGACTCCGACGATGACTGGTGTGCGCGGGTCGAGTGCCATGCGGGAAATGTACTTGCCATCGGTGTGCGCTCGGAATTTCGTATCGACGTAGACTCCCGACATGTCGAGTCTGCGCATCGCCATCGGCGCCGATCATGCGGGATTCGATCTGAAGAGACATCTGGTCGCCTTCCTCACTGCCGCTGGCCACCGAGTGGACGACCAGGGCACCCATTCCACCGAGAGCTGCGACTACCCGCCGATCTGCGCCGGAGTCGGTCGAACTGTGCGGGATGGTTCGGCTGATTTCGGGATCGTTCTCGGCGGAAGCGGCCAGGGAGAGCAGCTCGCAGCCAACAAGGTGCGAGGGGTGCGGGCAGCACTGTGCAACGACTTGTACACGGCCCGAATGGCGAGAGCCCACAACGACGCGAACGTACTGTCCATTGGCGCCAGGGTCGTGGGAATCGGTTTGGCTGAGGAAATTGTCACAACGTTCCTTTCCACACCTTTCGAAGGTGGTCGCCATGCTCGACGAGTGGCACAGTTGATGGAACTCGAGAACGAGTTCTGACGCCATGTGACGGATCATCTCCGAAGCACGATCAATCCCACGACAACGACCTCACGAACGACAGAGACAACGATGCCTTTCCCTTCTGATTCAGACCCCGATCTCGAAGTCGAACGACTTCTCGACGAGGAGTACGTTCGCCAGACCACCGGTCTGCAGCTGATCGCGAGTGAAAACTTCACGTCTCCGGCCGTGATGCGTGCAGTTGGAAGCGTCCTCACCAACAAGTACAGCGAGGGTTATCCCGGCAAGCGTTACTACGGTGGCAATCAGATCGTCGACTCGATCGAGGCACTCGCAATCGAGCGAGTGAAATCGCTGTTCGGTGCCGATCACGCGAATGTGCAGCCTCACTCGGGGGCGAATGCGAACATGTGCGTGTATCAGGCTCTGCTCGATGCAGGTGACACCGTTCTCGGGCTCAGCCTCGACCATGGCGGACACCTCACTCATGGCTCTCCCGTGAATGCCAGTGGCAAGCTCTACAACTTCGTGCCGTACAAGGTGACTCCCGGTGACGAGCGGATCGATATGGATCAGGTCCGTGATCTGGCTCTCGAACACAGGCCGCGCATGATCGTGGCTGGTACCACCAGCTATCCCCGTCGGATCGATCCGGAACCGTTCAAGTTGATCGCCGACGAAGTGGGGGCGTACTTCATGTACGACGCGGCTCATCTCGCAGGCCTGATCGCAGGCGGTGCGTACCCGAACCCGGTGCCTTATGCCGATGTCGTCACGTTCACGACTCACAAGACCCTGCGCGGTCCTCGTGGCGGATGCATTCTCAGCAAAGCCGAACATGCCGCCGTCGTCGACAAAGCCGTCTTCCCGGGCTGGCAGGGCGGTCCCCTCGAGCACGTCATCGCCGGGAAAGCGGTTGCATTTCGTGAGGCGGCGCACCCATCCTTCAAGCAGTACGCCCATCAGGTTGTCGACAATGCCTCGTCACTCGCGCAGGCCCTTGCGGAAAATGGTTTTCGCCTCGTCTCGGGTGGAACCGATTGCCACTTGATGGTCGTCGATCTGCGACCGTTCGATGCCGACGTGACCGGCAAAGAGGCTCAGGCGGTGCTCGATCTCGCCGGCATCACTCTCAACAAGAACACCATCCCCGATGACCCACGGAGTCCGTTCGTGACGTCAGGGGTGCGTATCGGGACGCCGTCGGTCACGACGCAGGGCATGGGCGTCGAACAGATGTCAGCCATTGCGTCGTTCATCGCACGGGCTCTGCGCGCGCGGGCCTCGGAGGCCGAGATCGCAGCTGTACGCGCGGATGTCGCAACTCTGTGTGCTGCGTTCCCGGCTTATCCCTCGGGCGTCTGAGCCGAGGGTTTCTCTGTTGTCGGTCCAGCGACTCCTGTTCCCCGAATAGTCTCGGCACGTGCCAGATACGGTTGCCTATCTCTTCATCGGTCTCGTTGCCGCTCTGGTCACCTTCTTCACCACGCCTCTGGTGACTCGGCGGGCTCACGAGATGGGCTGGGTCGTGCAACCCGATGAGCGACGAGTCCACCGAGTGCCGACACCCGATGTCGGCGGAATTGCGATGTTCCTCGGCTTCGTCGCAGCACTCCTGCTCGCATGGCAGATGGATCGCTTCTCGCTGGTGTTCGACAACAACTCCGAGCCATTCGGAGTTCTGATCGCAGCGGCCGTCATCTTCGGAACGGGCCTCATCGACGATGTGCGCGAACTCTCGAGTCCGGCCAAGATCACCGGCACGGTGATCGCAGGTTTGGTGCTGGTCTGGTTCGGAGCGACCATGTTCTACTTCCGCATCCCGTTCCTCGACGTCTTCGTTCTGTCCGATGACTGGATTCCGATCATCACTGTGCTGTGGCTGGT
>JBIIKC010000043.1:0-7649 GCA_044233375.1 Ilumatobacteraceae bacterium | reverse complement strand
TGTCGTTCGAACTCCCCGATATTCCGACGTCAATTTCCTTCGGACCGAGCATGCAGTTCTGGCCCGCCCTACTTCTCACTCTCGTCTTCTGCGTCCTCCTTGGGCTCGGACTACACCAGTTCGTTTTTCGACCTCTGCGCAACGCCCCACCGTTGGGAAACGTCGTTGCATCGATCGGCGTCCTGCTCCTCCTGCAGGCTGTCATTCTCCGTCGATTCGCCGTTTCGCCACTCACGGTGAGATCGATGCCATTCGTCGACAAGTCCAAAGTCGACCTGGGCATCACATCTCTGTCACAAGAACAACTCTTCGTCGTCGTTCTCGTCGTGGTCCTGAGCGTCACGCTGCGACTTCTCTTCACGAAAACGTCCTTCGGTCTGGCCACAAGGGCTGCGGCCGAAAACGAGCGCGGAGCAATCTTTCTCGGCCTCTCGCCGGATCGACTCGCTGCGATCAACTGGATCCTGTCGACGACAGTCACAGGCCTGATGGGTGTCTTCGTAGCCTCGATCAACTCGAACGTCGACCCTCTCGTCATCCCCGCGTTGATCGTCCCTGCCGTGTGTGCGGCCTTGGTCGGTGGCTTCCAATCATTCGGGGTCACCGTCCTCGCCTCGTTTCTTCTCGGCATGCAGATCCCCTTGATACAGGCCTTCGGAGTACGGGAAGACTGGTTCCCCCGCGCAGGTTCGTTTGCGATTCCCGGGGTCGAAACTCTCGTACCTCTGGTCGTCATCGGAATCGCCTTGTTCGTGCGCGGCGATGCCCTCCCTGGTCGAGGAGCGGTCGACGTCGGCAAATTGCCCGGTGCGCCGACTCCGACAAGGCGCGCGCTGACGACGTTCACTCCGATCGGGGCAGTGGTGACACTACTTGCAACGCTCTTCATTCTCGGCCCTGACTACCGCGGTGCTCTCACCAACACTCTCATTGGAATCATCGTTTGTCTCTCGGTCGTCGTCGTGACGGGGTATGTCGGGCAATTGGCTCTTGCTCCGATGGCCTTTGGCGGAGTGGCAGCGTTTCTTGTTTCGAAAATGTCGTCGGAATTTGGATGGCCGTTCCCGCTCCCGATCCTCGCCGCAACTCTGATCTCCGGGGGTGTGGGATTCCTCGTCGCACTTCCTGCGCTGCGAATTCGAGGCGTGAGTCTCGCAATCGTGACACTCGCCTTCGGCGTAGCATGCGAGAGATTCGTCTTCGCCAATCAAGACGTCAATGGCGGACTCGATGGAGCTCCCGTCACCGGACCGTCAGCGATCGAGCAGACCCGGCTCGTGTCTCGCAAGGTTCTTGGTTTCCTCATGGTGGGAGACGGAAAACAACCGAACCCGTTCACGACTGTCTTCTGCCTTGCTGTAGTCGTCGTCCTCGGGTACGTGGTCGCCAACATTCGCTCTTCGAACACTGGCCGTCAGATGCTTGCTGTACGCGCGAATGAACGCGCTGCGGCAGCTGCTGGAGTGAACGTGGCGGCTACGAAAGCGACTGCGTTCATCATCTCGGCAATGATTGCAGGCGTCGCAGGTTCTGTAATTGCCTACCGCTCCGGGGCCGCCAACGAAGAGCGATTCACCTATATGCAGGGACTGTTGTTCTTCGCCTTCGCGTACCTCGGGGGCATCACACGAATTTCAGGTGCAGTCATCGGCGGTCTGCTGGTATCGAATGGACTTGCATTCACATTCGGCGAAAAGACTCTGGGTATTCCTCCCGAGTTCAGCTTGCTTCTCGGTGGTATCGGACTCGTATTCGCAGCCGCAACGAACCCCGAAGGGATCGCCGCCAGTACATCGCAGAGTGTCCGATCACTTCGAGTCCGATTGGCGGCACGACGCGGATGACATCACTTCTGAAAACGAACGAATTGTCGTTGTCCTGTGGACTGGTGCGCGCTGTCGACAAGGTGGATCTCAAAGTCGAGTCAGGAGCTCGTGTCGGACTCATTGGTCCGAACTGAGCAGGAAATACCACCACTTTGCTCGCAGTGTCCGGCTTCCTGCCTCTCATTCTTGGACGGATCGACGTTCTCGGCAATGCCGTCGGCTCCCGTGCTCCCCATCTCCTTGCGCGTAGCGGTCTGGCACACGTACTCGAAAACCGCTCCCTGTTCTCGAACTTCTGAGAAGACGACAGGCGGGTTTCCTTTCGGGTGGCGAGCAGCAGATGCTCGCCATCGCTCGCGCTCTCGTCCGAGGGAACCGCGGCTGAACTCCGTTCGGATCCAACGAAACTACGTTCGTCCTACCTCGGTCTCAGCCAGCCATGGCCCCATCGAGCGACGATCGAAATCCACTCGGCTCGTGCGGGCCGATTGCGAGCGACTCGAGAATCCCGATACCCACCTCGTCACCACATCGCAATTGGCACACCTGCTGCACATGAATCATCGTCGGATCCAAGGGATTCACAATTGCGCTGTCGATGCTGTCACGTGTCTCATCCAGTTCACCGTGCCACGCTCCATGCCACCAGTCGTGATGCGTGTACCCCAACCCACTCATCTGGAATCGCAGTTTGGGGGCGTAGTCGATCACAAGCGGCTCAGCTTTCCACCTTTCGAGCGTTACTCGAGCCGCTCCGGGCCAGCGGGTTCCGACCAGCCATTCGATCTCGAACTGCGCTGATGTGCACCTCTGGACGAACGATTCGTCGAGCACTCGATCTCCACTCGAGTCATCGAGCGCGAACCGAGCAGCGACGGCTCCACTGCGATGCCATGCCCGACCCTCAGCGTCCTCGTTGACAGCAGCGTGAACGTGGTGGTCCCGAAAGCTTCCCGGTGCCCACAGCCAGAAGAATTGACGGTCGGAGTCCGGAGCGCCCAAACCCTTCGACCCGCTCCGCGATCCCCACGACCGGTCCCGGCAACCCGCAACACGACCAAATTCGGCCAGATCGAATGTGCGATCGTCGATCCTCACCCACCCACTCCAGAAGCCCAGTTGGGTGATCCGCGTGTAATCCATCGTGGTCCGTCCCGATTCGTTGTGTTTGAACGGGGGCTCTTCAAGAACCGGGGATTCTGCCCGCCAGATCAAGTCCGCTTCGATGCCATGTCCTGACACGGTGACTCGGTGCTCGAGCATCGGTCGGATCACTTCTATCGACGTGGAGCCAACCGAGGTCTTCGTTCGATCGGTATCGCAACGACGAGACGATCGAACATTGTGCTGCACCCCGTCGACGAGGACACAAAACGACGCGTCCATCACCCGGCGATTGGGATAGACGCCGAGAGCAACAGCGAAGAAGAGAGTTCCTGAGTTGTCGTACCCGTTGTAGAAGTAGCGATCGTAGACCCCCAGAGAATCCGATACCGGATGCATTACCGGAGCCGAACTCTGATGAATCGGATAGTCATCGAATGCGTGAATCACCATTTTCCTCCATCTGTGGATTGTGTTCGAGTAAGTCGAACAAACCGAGATCGATGATCTGCAGTGCGTGACGCTCAGCCATGACGGCGAACATCTCGTCACCACGTTCTGTTCGTCGAACGACTTGCGACGCAATGACTGCCATCACCAGTCCACTCGCACTCCCCAGGCGATAGTCGTGCAAGATGTCGACTGGATCAGCGTCGATACCCGTGTCGTGCAACCGTTCGACATAGCGGTCGATGAGTGCGTATTCATGACGACGACGATCTTCCGATGTGAGTCCGGACCCAATCGCATAGGCCACATCAACTGCCCCCGAACCCACTCCAACTGTCTGCCAGTCGATGACGATCACCCGTGGTTCGACAGCGGTCTCGTCGATGATCATGTTGTCGAGGCGATAGTCGTTGTGAACGATGCATGTACGCAGTCGAAGTTGTCGATCGATCACCTCGAGATTTCCCGCTAAACGCTCGGCAACGACCAGACACGACTCATCCAAACGCTGCCGGTACCGATCGATGAAACCTGTGAGTAGTTTCGAATATCGCTCGTTTCGCAAGGCGATCTCGGCTTCGTGCTTGGCACCAGTCGCCAGCCACGGCAGATCGCGGACGTTCATCTCGAGGCCCCACGTCTGCGAATGAATGATCGCTGCAGCATCGACAAATGCCCTGGCCACGCGCTCCGTACAACCGATGATCTGGTCGCCAGATCTTCCTGGCGATTCACTCATGACCAGAGTGAAATCTCCCTGGTCATCGGCATCAGCGTGGAAGCACGAAGGAATCGGCAAGCTTCCCTTCGATCCGAGCTGATTGTAGAAGCCCACTTCGCGACGAAACGTGGCGATCCGTCGCTCCGGCTCCCGACCGTCGACTTCGTCACCAGCAACCTTGACGACGACATGTATTGGGCAATGTGGGAGTCTTTCGGTCCACTCGAGACGAACTCTGTACGTCGATGCAATCTGACCGGTTCCAACGGGCTCGACCTCGACTCCTTCGAGTACGTCGACTTCCGTTGCGAACACCCTTGCGAAAAATTCCCGATTCAGATCCGACGCAGAGTGTGCGATCACGTTCATCGTCTTCAGCGCACCAACGACGAACGTCGGACCTTGCCAGCTTCGTCGCGAACCGGGATATCGACGAATTCGTACGATTCCGGGCACTTGTATTGAACGAGTCGCTCGGCTACGAATGTGCGCAGTTCGGACTCGCTCACTCCCAATGGTGAATCCACTACGGCATGTACTCGCTGACCCAGGTCTTCATCCTTCACTCCGACCACTGCGACCGATCGTACGAGTGGGTGTTCTTCGATTGCCGCTTCGACCTCGGCGGGATAGATGTTCGCTCCTCCACGCAAGATGAGGTCGGCACGTCTGTCTGCCAAATAGAGATATCCATCTGCGTCGAGATGCCCAAGGTCGCCAACTGTGACAAATCCTTCCAGGCGTTCGAGTTGCTCTGCACCGAGATATTCGAAATCACGATCACCCGAACTTCGCATGTACACATTGCCAACGGTCCCCGTGGGCACCTGATTTCCTTCGTCATCGAGGATCTTCACCTCGTCTCCAACACGTGGTCGACCGACACTTCCCGGATGGGCGAGCCACTCGTTGCCCTTGATGATGAACCTTGCCGCGCCTTCGCTCGAGGAGTACATCTCCACCAACCGATCCCCCAGTACTCCGATCCACGCACGCTTGAGCCAATCCGGACAAGGTGCTGCTGCATGCAGAAGGACACGCAAACTGGACAGGTCGTACGAATCGCGCACTTCCTCTGGAAGCTTCCACATACGCGACAACATGGTCGGTACCGAGTAGAGAAACGAGGCCCGATTCTCTGCAACTGCCGCCAATGTTGCTTCAGGGTCGAACCGTTCGAAGATCACAGTCAGATTGCCTTGAAGAATGGAGCGCGTCGACATCATGAACGGCGCCGTGTGATACAGAGGCCCCGGAACAACAGTCGCCTCGTACCACGGGAGAACCGTGTCGTGATACGCCGCTGCTCGTCTCCGATCCACGATCAGTTTCGGCCTGCCCGTCGATCCTCCTGAGGTGATGGCTCGGTTGTACTTCGCCCACCGAAAGGGCACCGGTGAGTCTGGGACGTCATCAGGGATTTCATAGTCATCGGGTATGACCTGGCAATGGGGAACTCGCTCGCTGTCGACTCCGAGAACCAGCTTCGGATCAGCCAGTTCGATGATGGCTTCGAGTTCCCGGCCGGGGAGACGAAACGACACCGGCTGAGGAACAGCACCCAACTTCCATACTGCAAACACTGATTCGATGAATCGAATGCCGTTGGGCAGCGCCAAGGTCACGAAATCACCCTCGACCACTCCGAGCGCCTCGAACCAGTGAGCGAGTCGATTGGAGTTGCTCTCCAACTGCGCAGCGGTCCGATGCTGCTCCCCACACCTCAAAACGGTTGTGTCGGGTCTCTCAGATGCCAGGGTTGCAAGACGCTCCCCAATGGACGATTCCGGCAACATCAAAAGCTCCCTTCCGCAACACGATCGACGCCCAATACACGAATCAGGTCTTCATGGATCTCCATCCAGATGTCGTGCACCGATCCACACGCAACCCCTGTGAACATGCTGCGATCCCCATCGATGAGGCGCTTCAGTGCATGTTCGAGTCGTCGGGAGTATCGATCGAAACCTGGCATCGGCGAAGAGAGACCATGGAGAACTCCCTGTGTCGCTGCCACGAGCTCTTCCAGAGTCCCGATGCAACCGCTGTCGTAGTTCACATCGTCATGCTGGTTGGGTTGACCATCGCGAATTTGCCAACTGGTGCACAGATCCTTGAATTGCGAGTTCAAGATCAGAAATTCTTCGTACAAATCGCGGACAAGACTTCGAGATTCCGGTCGAAGGAGTACTTCGAGGAGACTTTCATGTTCTTCGACACCGAGCGGTGTGAGCTGATAGATACCTCGAGCTTCGAAGAGTCGAGCCATTCCGGTCGCTACGAGTTCGGACAGAAGCGATTGGACTCCCTCGACGTCACGTACGAGTGAATCTGCGACACCCCGGACATCAGCAAATCCTCTGATACGAAGAACATGAATCACGTCAGCAAGCGTCGGTGCAGCGCCGTCGATTTCCGAGCTTCGTCGACCCAGGTTCGAGTGCGGGACACTCGAAAACGACATTGTGTCGTCTCCGAGCACATCAGCTTCGACAGATCCGGTCGCGAGCAACACCCGCGCTGCGGCGAGTCGAGCCAATGGAATTCTCGGTGGCGAGCAACTCAAAGATGTCACCCCGCGTGCCAACAAGATCTCAATCGAGTGAGGATCCCCCGCATGCTCACCACATGCACCGATTCGGATATCAGGCTGACGAGATCGACTCCGAATACATGCCATTTCGATCAGGGCACCGACACCATCCGAATCGAGCGTCGAAAAGGGGTTCGAATCGAAGATGTGCTTGTCGAGATACGCAGGAATCAGTCCAACTTCGACATCATCTCGACTCAGCCCATATGTGAGTTGTGTGAGGTCATTCGTGCCAAAAGACAAAAAATCTGCATGATCAGCAATTCGATCGGCGATCAGCGCAGCACGCGGCGTTTCGATCATTGCTCCGATCGATGGGGTCGGCAACTCGATCGGAGCTACGAGTCGCCACGTCTCTTCGACCCACGCTCGAGCAAGCGCCATCTCACGCTCATCGGAGACAAGCGGAATCATGATCTCCACCAGCGCCGGCGATCCCTCTCGGGCACACTCTCCGGCAGCCCGTGCGATCGCTCGAACCTGCATCTGATACAAGCCTTGTCGTACTACGGCCAACCGAATTCCGCGCGTCCCGATCATCGGATTGCTCTCGTGCAGCCGACGTATGGCAGCCAACAGCCGTCTGCCGTCGCTGTCGAGTTCGTCGCGACCCTCCGCAACGACAATTGGCTCCATCGGAGGGAGGAACTCATGCAAGGGAGGGTCGAGCAACCTCACCGTCACCGGCATGTCGTTCATCGCACGGAAGAGTTGGACGAAGTCCGAGACCTGAGCCTCCTCCAGTGCCCCAAGAGCTTCCTCGGACTCGACAGAACCTTCCTCGGACAGAATGAAAGTTCGAATGAGCTGGAGACGATCTGCGGAAAGGAACATGTGCTCGGTCCGACACAGTCCGATTCCTTCCGCCCCGAGAGAACGCGCATGTAACGCGTCGTTTGCATTGTCCGCATTCGCTCGGAACGTCACACGATCAGAGGTCACACGTTGCGACCAG
>JBIIKC010000136.1:0-4625 GCA_044233375.1 Ilumatobacteraceae bacterium | reverse complement strand
GTCGAGGGTGAAGTTTTGGCTCAGAACCGGATGGATCATGCCCTTCGCGATCAAGCGATTCGCCTGCCACGCCTCCTGATAGTTGGCGAAATGGCTGCCGACGAGATTCTTCAGGCGCATCCAGAAATGTCGGTTGTCGAACTCCATCATGAATCCACTCGTCGCCGCGCAGGTCACCACGGTTCCGCCACGCTTGGTCACGTACACCGAGGCCGCAAAAGTCGAACGGCCCGGATGCTCGAAAACGATGTCCGGATCCTCGCCCACCAGATCTCGGATGTCGCTGCCGAGTCGACGCCATTCCGATTCGTCGTGCGTGTGCTCGTCCTTCCAGAACTTGTAGCCGGCGGTCTTGCGATTGATGATCGCCTCGACTCCCATGTCGCGCAGAATCTGAGCCTTTTCGTCGCTGCTCACGACACACACGGGGATGCCTCCACCGTTCAGCACGTATTGAGTCGCATACGCACCGATTCCACCGGTTGCTCCCCAGATGAGAACGACGTCGCCCTGCTTCATCGCAGCGCCGTTCGGGGACACCAACATGCGATAGCTCGTCGAGTTGCACAGCGCGTTGACTGCTGCTTCTTCCCACGAAAGATGGGCGGGCTTGGGCATCAATTGATTCGCCTTCACAACCGCCAGGTCGGCGAGTCCGCCGAAGTTGGTCTCGTATCCCCAAATGCGCTGGTTGGCGGCCAGCATCGAATCATTGTGCGCGGTGTTGTCCTGATCGTCGACGTGATTGCAGTGAACGGTCACGTGGTCGCCCGGCTTCCACAGACGCACCGCAGTTCCCACTTGGAGCACGACACCCGAAGCATCGCTGCCGATCACCTGGTAATCGCGATCGTGACGCTTCGACCACTCGCTCTCACGCCCCAGCCTCTTCATCGGGCCGAATGACGAAACCGGTTCGAAGATGCTCGACCAGACAGTGTTGAAGTTGATGCTGCTCGCCATGACAGCGATGTACACCTCATCGGGCGCGAGTTCCGGCGTCGGCACCTCGCCGATGTGAATGCTGCGGCGAGGATCCTTGACCTCGGAAGCCATTCCGTCGAACATTCCCGCCTCACTGGCCAGCAGATGGGCCGCCCGGTAGGAAGAGGGAACCCCGAGAGAGGCGATGGTGGTGCTGTCGGCTCCGGCAAGGATGGCATCACGAATTTGGTCCATCGGGCGATGTTACTGAGACTCGCCCAACTCTGTTACCGGTGAGTAGCGTCTCTTCCAGTTCAGATTCTGGCTTCCTCCAGCGATGGCTGGTCCAGAGCGACCCACAAAGGAGTTCCCATGTCCGGTTCTTACATCGTCGCCGGAGCCCGCACACCCATCGGCAAGATGAGTGGGGCATTGGCATCGTTCAGCGCCGCCGATCTCGGTGGTTTCGCTATCGCAGCGGCACTCGAGCGTGCAGGGGTGGCTCCGACCGAGGTCGACCATGTGATCATGGGCCAGGTGTTGATGGCGGGTCAGGGTCAGGTCCCGAGTCGTCAGGCTGCGTTCAAAGCAGGCATTCCGATGAGCGTGCCGTCGGTGAACATCAACAAGGTGTGTCTGTCGGGCATCAACGCCATCTATCTCGCCGACCAGATGATCCAGGCAGGAGATGCCGACATCGTCATCGCAGGCGGCATGGAAAGCATGACCAATGCTCCCTACATCGCGAGCGGTGCCCGAGGCGGATTCCGCTACGGCAACACCGAACTGAAGGACGCGATCATCGCGGATGGTCTGTGGTGCGCGTTCGACGCCTGCCTCATGGGGCTCGGAACCGAGCGCTACGCCTCGGGAGGCATCACACGTGAGCAGCAGGACGATCTTGCGATGAAGAGCAACCGACGAGCCGCTGACGCGATCACGAGTGGTCGTCTCGCGGATGAAATCGTTCCCGTCTCGATTCCGCAACGCAAAGGCGACCCCCTCGTCGTGGCCAATGACGAAGGTGTGCGCGCCGATACGACGATGGATTCACTGGGTGGTCTGAAGCCGGCTTTCGACAAAGAGGGAACGATCACCGCTGCCAATGCTTCGCAGATCAGCGATGGTGGGTCTGCTTTGGTCATGATGTCGGAGAAGGCCGTGAAGGCCCGCGGAGTCACACCACTTGGCCAAGTCCTGAGCTACGGAATGGTGGCCGGACCCGACAACGCATCACTTCTCACCCAGCCGAGTCGGGCGATTCTCAAGGCACTCGACAAGGCCAACCTGAAGGTGTCCGACATGAAGCTCTTCGAGCTCAACGAGGCTTTCGCCGCTGTCGGTATCGCTTCGATGAAGGATCTCGGGATCAGCGACGACATCGTCAATGTCAATGGCGGGGCGATTGCGCTCGGTCACCCGATCGGCATGAGCGGTAACCGTCTCGCCCTGACGCTTCTCCACGAATTGCGTCGACGCGGCGGCGGCATGGGCGCAGCTGCTCTGTGCGGCGGCGGCGGCCAGGGCGATGCCCTGATCGTCCGAACCGTCTGATTCGACATTCTCGAGTTCTTCGACTCTTCGGAGTCGAAGAACTCAATCGTCGATGGCTCGTCGACCGCTGAGAGCGCGTCCAAGGGTCAGTTCGTCCGCGTATTCGAGATCGCCTCCAACCGGCAGACCGGAAGCCGGTCGCGTGACCTTGATGTCGAAAGGCTTCAACAGCCGACTGAGATATGAGGCAGTCACTTCACCTTCGGTGTTGGGGTTCGTGCACACGATCACCTCGGTGATCTCCTCGGTGGACAGCCGGGTGATCAATTCACGGATCTTCAACTGCTCGGGGCCGATTCCTTCGATCGGATTCATGACACCCAACAGGACGTGGTACCTCCCGCGAAACTCGCCCGTTCGTTCGAGAGCGATGATGTCTCGACTCTCTTCGACGACGCAGATCACGGTGGCATCGCGACGCTGGTCGGCGCAGATCGGACAGAGATCGCCCTCCGCAAAGTTGAAGCAGATGGAACAGAATCGAACGCGTTCCTTCGCATCGAGAATCGCCGAAGCAAGGCGCTTGACATCCTCAGTCGGCAACTTGAGCAGATGAAATGCAATGCGCTGAGCGGACTTCGGGCCGATACCGGGAAGTCGACCGAGTTGATCGATCAGCGTTTGAACCGGAACTGTGTAACTGCCGGCCACGAACTACAGGTCCTCGCTGATGATCTGGGAACCCGGAAACATCGCTGTGAGTTGATCCGTCACCGCTTCGGTCGACACAGTCGGCAGAGACTTGGCCTCGTCGATGTCGACGAACTCGTCTTCGGATTCGACACCCGCGGAGGTGGGCGCCGACTGACGCACCGGACGCGAGTCGTCGCCGCGCACCTCGATCTCGATCGTGCAACGTCCGCCCGCAACCTTGTGAATCGCCGATGTCAAGTCTTTGAGATACGTCTGCACTCTTTCGGCAGATGGCTGATTGTCGACCATCAACACCACGATCCCGTCACGGGCCGTGGGTTTCGCCATCTGGGCAACGGCACGACGCATACCCGTGAGCGAGCCGACGACGTCGGTGATCCACTTGTCGACGACCAGATCGGGATTTCCTGAGCCTGCAGGCGCCGGCACATCGACGACCGGAGGTGCAGTGTTCGCGGCCGGAACCTCTCCCGGTTCCGGCTCGCTCTGCTTCGGTGCAGGTCGACGCGTGGATGTCGAGTCCCCGCTGACTCGACCACCGAGCACGGCGCGACCGGTCGCCGGGTCCTTGGGCGCGGGAGCGAGAACCGGACGATCCTCGAACGCCTTTTCCAGTCTCTCGACTCGAGCAAGCAGCGATTCGATCCCCATTTGCAGTTCACGATGGACGAGCCGTACGAGAGCGACTTCGAGAAGCACCCGAGCGTCGGGCGCATTGCGCATGTCGAGCACCGTCGAACCGAGAGTTTCGATGATCTTGACGATGCGCGGAGTCCCGAGACGGTTCGCCTGATCGACGAGGGTGTCGCGCCGACCCGGAACGACATCGAGTACATCGGGGGCCATCAGCACCAGGAAGCAGTCGCGCATGTGCCGAATGAGGTCCTCGGCAATGGTGCGCGGGTCGAGACCGAAGTCGACACTGCGCGCAACAGCTGCCAGAAGTGCACCGGCTTCGTAGTCGATCATCGCCTCGACGAATTCGTCGACGGGAGTCGTCTCGTCGACCACTCCCCCCATGGCCGCCACGAGTTCGAGAGCAGACAGCGTGTCTCGAGCCGAACCAGCCCCTTGTCGAAGTACGGCCTCGATCGCATCATCGGCGAGTTCGATGCCAGCGTCGGCAATGACGAATCGGACGTACGAATCGAGGTCCGCCATCGACAGCAAGTGGAATTGCAGATGCTGTGTTCGACTTCGAATCGTGTCGAACACCTTTTCGGGATCCGTCGTAGCAAGAACGAAAACTACGTGCGAGGGCGGTTCCTCCAACGTCTTGAGAAGTGCCGAGGCTGCGTCCTTGCTGAGCTGGTGAACCTCGTCGAGGATGTAGACCTTGTGACGCCCCGGTGAGACCAGATTGACCGAGGCAATGATGTCGCGCATACGGTCGATGCCACGGTTGCTCGCCGCATCGAGTTCGACGACATCGAAGCTGCTTCCCTCCTGGATGGACGTGCACGACTCGCAGACACAGCAGGGTTCGCCATCTT
>JBIIKC010000042.1:0-7753 GCA_044233375.1 Ilumatobacteraceae bacterium | reverse complement strand
CCGATCGCTTGGCTCGGTCACGTCACCTATACGACCTATCTCGTCCACTGGCCCATGTTCCTCCTCTGGGACTCGTGGCGTCTCGATCCGAATCTGCCTCGATTGAGGGTTCCCGGAACCAACCTTGTCACGGTCGATCACTTCTGGATGTTCGTAGGCAAGGCCGGCAGCACGATGATCGTGGTGGCTCTCATCTATTACCTGGTCGAAAATCCTGTTCGTCTACGCCGCATGTGGACAGGAGCGCGCCTGTTCGTCTGGCTTGCGGTGCTGGCACTTGTCGGAGCTGGCACAGTTGTCATCGGAATCGACCGACGTGCATCAGCCGATGATGTTCTCAGCCGACTCGATGCCGAGGCACTCGCGTTACAGAACCAGGCCCTCGCAGAACTGCCTGATCTCGGGCCCGATGCCCCGCAGCGATCGGTCATCGATCCGGAATTGCCAGCGCGTGTCATGTTGGTGGGTGATTCTCAGAGTTGGGTTCTCGCATCCGGCCTCGACGACTGGGAAGCGGATCGAGGAGTTCAGGTTGTGCCGAGTCCGGGTGTCGGTTGTGGAATCGGAGACAACACACCGATCGAGTACCTCGGGATCGAACAAGATGCTCGTCCTGGTTGCAGCCAATGGCGTGTCACGCTCCCCAAGATCGCAGCGAAGTTCCGTCCGAATGTGATTGTCATCGTTGGCGGCGCGGCCGATCTTTCCAATCGCAGGATCGGTGGCTCGGCTACGTGGAGTCACATCGGCCAGCCTCGATACGACGATTGGCTGCTCGATCAGTTCGCTACCTTCGTCGATGGCATCGATGTCGAGGGCTCGCGCATCCTTTGGTTCTCTTCGCCCGATATCGAACCTCGATACGTCGCCGGTCAGACGGGGACCCCACCTTTCGCTGAGGCAGATCCCGACAGGACTCGGCGGTACAACGAACTCATCGAACAGTTCGCGAAGGGCGACCCACGAGTCGAGTTCGTCGATTTCGCAATGGCAGTGCGCGCCCATCCCGGTGGTCAATTCGAGTCCAAGATGCGTCCGGACGGCGCTCACATCGATCTTGCCCACGCGCCGGAACTTGTCGAATGGATCGATCGTGCGTTGCGACGAGCAATGAAGGACGAATCGTGAGTTTTCTCGAGAGGACGAATCTCGACACGACGATGCGTCGTTTTCGAGATTCGGTGGTTGTTCCTGCAGTCTTCGGATGGGTCGTCGTGTATCTGGCTCTTGTCGCCTCGGGTCAGCGGTTCGACACGCGATATCTCGATTTCGGTTGGCAGTTGATTCCTTGGGATGTCTTGTCCACCGATCCCATCTCGAGTGTGTGGTACCTCCACATTCAGCCACCGCTGTGGAATCTGATTCTGGGGATGTCGGCTTGGGTGTCGCCGTTCGGCGATGCCATCACGCTCCAGTCGGTGATGTTCGCGTTCGGGGTGCTCGCTGTGGCCTCGTCGACGATACTCGCTCGGAACCTCGGGCTCACTCGACGCACAAGTGCGATCGTGGCACTCGTTGCGACTGTCCATCCTGAGGTTCTCAAAGGAGCCTTCGAGCCGACGTACGAGTTGCCAGTCGCTGCGCTGCTCGTCACCGTGCTCGCTCTGGTGTCGGGGCTCGGAACGAATGATCGTCGAATCCATCGACGAATGATCGTGCTTGCGGCACTCGTCACCGTCGTCTCGATGACTCGCAGCCTCTATCACCCGATCTGGGCTTTGTTCGTTCTCGGATGCGCTCTGTGGTTCTTCCGGTCGCGAATCACACGCGGCACAGTTGTGATCTCAGTGCTGATCCCCGTGCTCGTGATGGGTGGCTGGATGATGAAGAATCAGGTTCTCTTCGGGCAGGCGAACCTCTCGAGCTGGTTCGGAATGAATCTTCAACGCGCAGTCGTACCCGTTCTCGATCTGGAAGACCTGGAAACGATGAGGGAGAGCGGTCGAGTCTCCGACATCGCCATGATCGGACCCTTCGGCAAATACGACCTCTACGAAGATGTGGTCGCGCAATGCGAACCGTCGCGTTCTCATCGAGCCCTGAGTGAGCCGATGCGCACGACGGATCAATGGAGTCCGAACTTCAACTACGAGTGCTACCTTCCGATTTTCGAGCAGGCAGGACGAGATGCTCGGGCAGTGATCAGTGAGTATCCCGATGTCTGGCTCGAAGGGCGCTTGTGGTCGTTGCGGTCCACTGCGTCGGTGGCAATCACCCCAGCCGAGAGTCCATCTTTCGTCATGCGAGGTCTGGATCAGATCTATTCATGGGCGCGCGTCGATTATCGAGGCGTGTTGTCGACGCGCGGATGGGGTACGCCCATCTACGGGCAGTTGACTGCACCGGTCGACTTCGGGCTGGTCTTGATTCCGTTGTACGGGTTGGTCGCTGTCGCAGGTCTCCATCCACTTCTGGGAGCCCTCCGTCGCCGCCCGCAGAGCTCGTCTGCACTCGTCGGCTTGATCGGATCGTGGACGGTCGTGTTCACAGTCATCGTCGGAGCGATTGCCGAGCTGGGGGAACAAGCGCGCTTTCGCACGATGACCGACCCATTGGCGGTGGTCATCGCAGCTGGTGCGATCGGAGCCCTCATCCGTCGCAGGCGCGATCGGTCGGCAGATAGACCGTCGCCTGATCCTGTGTGATTCTGCGCAAGGCACCACTGGCGGTCAGGTTGTCGAGAGCCTCTCGATTGACGGTCGAAAAGGTCGCATCGTTGCTGATGACGACCGCTCCCTGGGCTTCGAACAGGGGACAGGGGATTCTGAGGTAGATCTCGACATCGTCGACGATCTCGCCGGTGAGCGGCTTCACTGGCATCGGTGTGTAGGCAGCCGGTAGGCCAGTGTCCCAATGGACACCATCGGCATCATTGGAGATGACCACAGCAAGATCGAGGTCGTTCACACTCCGAGAGATCGAGATCGGGCGCTCGATGTCGCTGAATCGCTCGAGAGCATTCCACGGTCGCACCGCGGCAACGCCCCAGAGCGCGAGAACACACGTGGACAAGACGATCCATGTCGATCGCGATGTCGGTCTCGACGTCGGCTCACCCGATGTCCGACCCTCGTTGGACGCGGTTGAGTCCGAGTGGCGACCGAGCTCGAGTCGGTCGATCCCGGTCCAAACGATGGCGCACATGACGAGGACTCCAATTGGCAGCATCAAGCGATTGTCGGCGATGACCAGCGCATCGAATCCGAGAATTCCCGCGAGAAGTCCGGCAGTCAGGATGGCAGCAGCAGTCAACGCTATGTCGGCGGTGTCCGTGAAGAAGCGCTGTCGACGAATCACGGCATTCGTTGCAAGAGCCATCATCACGAAAACGGCGATCGTGAGAGGCCATGACCACCATGAAGGACCGTCGGCGGTGAAGTAGGTGCGGCGGATGTCCCCTTGGACCGCGTCGAACCAACCTCCGACCGAGCGAACGAAGACCTCGACGTCGGTACGGTCGAGTCCGCGCCAACCTGCACTGTGACCTCCGCCAGCGGCTGAACCGACACCGATGTTGATCGCGGCGGGAAGCATCATCGTGATCGTCCATGTGATCGATTGGCGAGCGCGACCCGTGCGCCGATGGTGTTCCCAGCCGGCCAACACAGCGAGAGGCGCACCGAGAAACCTCAACAGGGAACTCGTGACGACGAGAGCCACGACCGAACTCCATCGACCGCCGTTGCGGTAGCGAGCGAGGGCACCGACGAGGAGGAGTGTCGATGAGATGAACAATGGTTCGGACAGCGTTCCTTGGGTCACGAGTCGCATGGCAGGCAGAGACGGAACGAGGCACGCAAAAGCGCCAAGAAGAACCATGTGCACCGACAAGCGAGACGCCGGTCGTATCCGTGTTCCAGTGAATGGAGCAGCTCCGCTCACGATTGCCCAGGCTGAGACTGCGACAGCGATCACGGTGAGCAGATGCATCGCTGCTCGGGTGCCGATGATGGCGCCTGCTGAACCAGCGATCAAGGGATAGGCGATCGGGAAGTCGACGAACGGTAGGGAACCGCCTCTTTCGAGGAATTCGACGGCATCGAAATTGGAAAACGATGGTGCGAGTGTCGTCCTCAGCGGGTGTCCTGAAGCCACTGATTCCGCCCCGCTCCAATAGGTCACCGTGTCGAGGAGTGGAACGATCCCGTGGCGTAATTGAACTGCTGCCGTGACCGCACCGACCACAGCAGACACGAGGCCGACGATGACTGCGACCCGACGCGCCGAGAGTCGAAAATCGTCGCTCGCAGTGGTCTCGGACGAATTCACTCGAGCAGTCTGCCAGTCCGATGTCTCTGGAGTCGGTTCGCCGGCGCAGTCCGCTCGTGTGCGTGATCACGATTGCGACCTGCAGAGTCGAGACTGCCAAGATGACGGCATGTCGAACGAAGAGCGTGTATCGATAACCGTGTCCGGCGGCGTTGCAGACGTCCGAATGAACCGTGCTGACAAGCGCAACGCACTCGATGGGGCTATGTTCTCCGCCTTGGCGGCAGCGGGCGAACGACTGAAGGCCGAGCCGGCAGTACGCGTCGTGGTCCTGTCGGGTGAAGGTTCGTCGTTCTGTGCGGGTCTCGACTTCGGGTCGTTCCAGCAGATGGCTTCTGGAGCCGCAGGAATGGGATCATCCGACGATTCGGGGAATCCGGGGAATATGTCGCCGGGGCGCATCACCCATCTCGGTCAGCAAGTCTCGTGGGTGTGGCAAGAGATCCCGGTCCCCGTGATCGCGGCTGTTCACGGCCACGCGCTCGGCGGCGGAATTCAGATCTGTCTCGGCGCCGACATCCGGATCGTGCATCCAGATACGCAGATGTCCGTCCGGGAAATCCACTGGGGTCTCGTGCCCGATATGACGGGAACGATGGTTCTGTCGCGGCTCGTTCGACCTGATGTCGCCAAAGAACTCACGTTCACTGCTCGGGTTTTCGACGGGCGTGAGGCACTTTCGCTCGGTTTGGCAACAAAATTGTCCGACGATCCTCGTGCAGATGCGTTGGAGATGGCTCACGAAATCGCAGGTCGGAGCCCCGACGCTGTGCGCGGAGCAAAGGAGCTTTTCAATCGTCTTGCTTGGTCCGAGGCTGCTGATCAATTCGCGGCCGAGCGACGGGTCATCGGTTCCCTGATCGGACGGACGAATCAGGTCGAGGCCGTGATGGCCAATTTCGAAAAGCGCCCACCGATCTTCACCGACGTCTGAAAGCGGTCTCCAAGGATCGACCGACGGGTAATCGGTCACCACGGGTCAGACTCACCAAAATGAGGCGTGTGGTGCTGGCGGAACACCCCTAGTATTGGCTCGCCGATCGGGCCAGCGTCGTCCCGGGGCTCACAATCCATCCGTGAACCCGAAAGAGACGACATGAGCATTCCTTCTGGATTGCCTGCTGCAGCAGGTTTGTACGACCCCCGATTCGAACACGACGCATGCGGAGTGTCGTTCGTCGTGGACATCAAGGGTCGTTCCAGCCATGACATCGTGAGTCGCGGGCTCGGCGCACTGTGCAATATGGAGCACCGTGGTGCGACTGGCGTGGACGTCGCAACCGGAGACGGAGCGGGAATATTGATTCAGGTTCCCGACCGATTTCTCCGTGATGTCGTGCCGTTCATCTTGCCATCAGCTGGCCACTACGCCGTCGGGCTCGCCTTCTTGCCGCGTGACGACCACGAGGCAGAGAACGCGAAGAACGCGATCGAGTCGATCGTGTCCGAACAGGGGCTGCGAGTTCTCGGGTGGCGCTCCGTGGCCACGGACCCCTCCTCGCTCGGCGAGAGTGCACGCGCAGTCATGCCGTCGTTTTCCCAGGTGTTCATCGACGACCCGAATGGATCCTCACTCATCGATCTCGATCGCAAGGTCTTCGTTGCCCGCAAGCGAATCGAGCACGAGTTGCCCGAAGAGCAGCGGACCTATTTCCCCTCGTTGAGCAGCCGCACGTTGATCTACAAGGGAATGTTGACAACTCCTCAGCTGGGTGCGTTCTTTCCGGAGCTCTCCGATGAGCGCGTCGAAAGTGCTCTCGCTCTCGTTCACAGCCGATTCTCCACGAACACGTTCCCATCGTGGCCCCTTGCGCATCCATATCGTTTCATCGCTCACAACGGTGAGATCAACACGGTCCAGGGAAACCGGAACTGGATGCGTACCCGGGAATCGCTGTTGTCCACGTCGTTGATCCCCGGTCTCGAAAAGGCATTTCCCATCTGCTCGACCGGAGGCAGCGACTCGGCGAGTTTCGATGAAGTGCTCGAACTTCTGCATCTTGCGGGACGCTCGCTTCCTCACGCCGTTCTGATGATGATCCCCGAAGCATGGGAGAACCACGAGACGATGGATGCACAAAAGCGGGCGTTCTATCGTTTCCACGCATCGATGATGGAACCGTGGGACGGCCCGGCAAGTGTCGCATTCACCGATGGAACGGTTATCGGTGCAGTTCTCGACCGAAACGGGTTGCGACCGAGTCGATATTGGGTGACCGACGACGACCTCGTGGTGATGGCATCGGAAGTCGGTGTGGTGGACATCGACCCTGCTCGAGTGGTGCACAAGGGACGGCTCCAGCCGGGTCGCATGTTCCTGATCGACACGAGCCTTGGTCGAATCGTCGACGACGAAGAGATCAAGAGATCGCTTGCGCAGGCGCATCCGTACGAGAAGTGGTTGGGTGAGGGATTGGTCCAACTGGACGCACTGCCCGAGCGGGAGCACATCGTTCACACTCACGACAGTGTGTTGCGCCGGCAGCAGATGTTCGGATACACCCACGAGGAGTTGAAGGTGATTCTCGCTCCGATGGGAAAAACTGGAGCCGAGCCCATCGGATCGATGGGGACTGATACGCCGATCGCTGTTCTCTCCGATCGCCCGCGGTTGTTGTTCGATTACTTCCAGCAGCTCTTTGCGCAAGTTACGAACCCTCCGCTCGATGCAATTCGCGAGGAAGTGGTGACGAGCGTCGGTCGGACAATCGGACCCGAGTCGAATTTGCTCGATCCAGGGCCCGACAACTGCCGGCAATTGGTCCTGCCATTCCCGATCATCGACAACGACGAACTTGCCAAGATCATTCATGCACATGACGATGGAGATCGTCCCGAACTGAAGGCGACTGTCATCTCCGGCTTGTATCGGGTGGCAGGGGGAGGAGACGCCCTGCGCGACGCGATCACAGATGTTCGTCAGCAAGTGTCAGCTGCCATCGACGACGGGGCGCGCATCATCGTCTTGTCGGATCGCAACAGTGACTCCGTACTCGCTCCCATTCCTTCTCTTCTGTTGACGTCCGCAGTGCACCACCATCTGATTCGCGAGAAGAAGCGAACAATGGTGGGTCTGATCGTCGAGTCAGGGGATGCACGCGAAGTTCATCACATGGCACTTCTCATCGGATTCGGAGCCGGAGGGATCAATCCCTATCTCGCTTTCGAGTCGATCGAAGACATGATTCGCGAGGGCGAATACGGACTCGGAGATCTCGACCCCAAGGTTGCGGTGAGCAAGTACATCAAGGCATCCGGAAAGGGAGTCCTCAAGATCATGTCCAAGATGGGCGTGAGCACAGTTGCTTCGTACACCGGCGCACAGATCTTCGAAGCAATCGGCCTCGGTCGCGACCTCATCGACGAATACTTCTCGGGGACGGTGAGCCGACTCGGGGGCATCGGTCTCGAGGAGATCGCACGTGAAGTCGAAGAACGTCATCGCATTGCCTATCCGTCGAATCCAGAGCGACGAGCTCACCGC
>JBIIKC010000041.1:0-7901 GCA_044233375.1 Ilumatobacteraceae bacterium | reverse complement strand
ATCCGGATGCGTTCGACTGGAACCTGATGACTGATCAGTTGACCGACTTGATCGGCGGCAAGTCCGTCGAGGTTCCTGTTTACGACTACGCGCAACACAACCGCTCGAGTGAAGTCACTCTCGTCAACCCAGCACGCATCATCGTGTTCGAAGGGATCCTTGCGCTCTTCGAGGAATCGCTGCGTGGTTTGTTCGACCTCAAGATATTCGTCGACACCGATGCCGACATCAGGCTCACCCGTCGACTCCAACGAGACGTCACGCAACGCGGCCGGACACACGAACGGATCATCGAGCAGTACTTGACGACGGTGCGGCCGAGTCACGTGCAGTTCATCGAGCCGAGCAAGCGTCATGCCGATGTGATCTTCCCCGAAGGCGGTCAGAACGACGCAGCCCTCGAGGTGTTGCTGGCACGCATCCGCGAAATGCTCTGAGCAGACCGGCTCGACCGGCACCTCACACGGTGCGGATGTCTCGCGTGATCACATGGAGCCGGGTGTGGGGATTGAACCCACGACCTACCGCTTACAAGGCGGTTGCTCTACCACTGAGCTAACCCGGCGAGGAATCGAAGTCTAGAACCTCTTGTCGACACCATGCCGGGGGCGTAATCTCCCAGGACATGACCTCCTCGACCCGAGTCACACAGACGAACCGCAGCGCGATTGCGCTCCTCATCACGCTTGCGCTGGTCGGTTGCAGCAGTAATCCGTCGAGCTCCGACGCGACAGGTCTCGCGCCGACGACGCTTGCAGCCGATCAGACAACGACCGTCGTCGACCCGAGCACCCCCGAAACGGCCACTCCGCCCACGCCGTCTGCGCCCGCCAGCAGCACCGTTCCCGTAGCAACCGGTGCGCCAACCACGCTTGCCAATCCTGCACCCAGTTCCACACCGCCCCCCACAATGGTCAATCCTCCCATCACCATCCCACCGATCGTCACGCTGCTGCCAGGGGTGACGTTCACGAGCATCCCCCTCGTCACATCGTTGACGGCGAAGCTGACATGGACCTGTTTCGAGGCGGCGGGTGCCGGTTTCAAGGTGAACGTCACGTGGGCCACGGTATTCACGGATCACATCAAGATCGCAGGCCCCGGAATCAAGTTCACCAAGAAGGAAAGTGCGAACGGCTCGATGATCTTCCCGCTCGAATGCGGAAAGTCGTTCAACGTCAAGGTGTCGCCTTACGCCGCGAACGGTGATCAGGGAGCGACCAAGACGATCACCATCAAGGTCGGGCCGCAATTCTTGATTCCTGTGACGTCACTTCCCTGAGACGCGGGGCTCCGAGAGGCTCGATTCACGGCAGCGTGAACACGTGCCGGGCGCAGAGAGCCTGAACGGTCCGATCAGTTCTGTCGAATTTTGAGTAGTCGGTACGGGCATGCATCGAAACCGATCCGACGACGAGCCAAGTTCGCAACATTCGAAGTCATCGGTCAAAGATTTCAGTTCCGATCACAGTTCAGCTCTCGGGCATGACTCGGCGCGCACATGTCGCTCCGATGGTGACCTCGCTGGTATCGATTGATCCGTAGGCCGTGAGTGGGAAGACGCCGAGCGGTTCCACAGTCAATGAGCGGCCCGACGGTTTGGTGGGATACGTCACGTAGCCCCTGAACGAACTGCTGAAAGTCCGCGCATCAGTGGGTAGAGCCGCCATCACGGTCTGATGTGGACCGGTGACTCGTGAGGTAGTTGCATTCTCGTGCATCAACTTCAAACTGCCGCCGACGGCAATCCAACCGGCAGGGCATTGTGCCGCTGCAGAACCGTCGAAACCTCCGGTGGCGTTGGTCGACGTCTCGACAATCGACGTCTCCAGACCGCTGCGCTTGGCGCAAATACCGACTGCAGCCGACCTCTCGCCAATGTTTGCCGCTCCGGCGAATTGATGCGCTCCGTCGTCGTACAGTCCCGTGACACTGACGCCGTTCGGGACATCCGTCTTCCACCCTCCTCCAAGAGCAACTTCGTTCGACGCACATCGCGCACTGCTCAGGCCATTGAATGCCGGTCCTTCGATGATGCGGGCTCCCATGACCCCGTCATCGCCGATGCTTCCCGCGGCTTCGGCACACAGAGCGACCGACTGAACCTCGACCGAAGTCTGCAATGATCCCATGGCCAGCCCAGCATCGACTCTCCAACCCTGCTGCACCGGCATCGACGCTCCCAAGAGGAGACCGAGTTGACGCACCGGATGCAAGTCGATCGTGAAGTAGTACTGGTCGCGCATCGCAGACGCCAACTCCTCACTCCACCTGATCGTCGTGAGCGGATGCGCTCCCGGTTTCGCAACCGACAACCAGTTGCGTCGACCAGACGGCCAGATCTGATCCGAGTAGTGGACGGTGCCATCTTCACGAGCGAGCAGATGATAGTCACCGCTCGGTTCCGACGTCCCTGACGATCTACTCGTCCATGACAACGGAAGGACGTAGAGCGGGCCAGAAGCTGTCTCGTACGTCTCCATCCAGTTGACGAGAATCTGAATGTCGTCGATCCGAGCGCTCGACCAGTCACTCCACCAGCCACCGCCGACTACGACCAAGCCCGCTGGACAATTAGCGGTGATCGTCTGGCTGTTTCCTCGCGTGATGGTCGCGCTGTTCTGCACGCGCACGATCGACAATTTGGGAACGTTCAACTTGGGTGGCGGCATGGCGATCGCTGTCGCCCCCGCCAATACAGCCCCGGCGAGTCCGATACCGACCAACGTGGAGCGACGCGGTCGATGACTTGCATTGCTGCTGGCAAGTCCGACGATTGCGAGTCCGGTCACTGCGACGATTCCAGCGACTGTGCCGATCGTCAGTCCCGACAGACCACTTCCGTCGACGGACGACCCGCCTTCGTCGACCTCCGAAATTCCGTCGGGGAGTCCGGGGACACCCGGCGGCGCAAGAGCCACGCTCGACGTCGAAGACGACTCACCGGGCGAAGAGTCCGATGGAACCATGGAAGCGGGAGGAACCGTCGAGTTCGGTCCCGTATCTGTCGTCGATGGCACATTGTTGGTCGTCGACGGGCTGTTGGTCGTCGGGGCACTGTTCGTGGCCGGCGGCGTCGGAGCCGGCGGCGTCACATTGAGCGGAGCGCACATCGACACAGGTTGCATGTCCAAACGATTGGTGCCCGAAGCGCACACCTGCCACGCTCCCGACTCGGGGGGAGCGACGACAGTGATCGAGATCGGACCTCCGTTGGGACCCGACGGGGCAGAGCCGGCCTGAATCGCCGTATTGCCTTTGACGAACACGATGGCTACATCGCCGATCCATTCCTCGCCACTGACGATGAGATTTCCGCCTTCGACAACGGCGACCGGATCCACAGTCAGGCTTGCTGCCCGAGCCGTGCCGACACCGCCGAAGAGAGCCGCACAGGGAATCGCGAGAACGACTCCGACCAACCGGAATTGTGAACTCCGCCACATGGAACTGAATGTACCCCGGCGGAGTACTTCGACTGAATATCAGCGTCGGTGACGAGCGATTTCGTAGGTCGCGAGCGCTGCTGCGGCTGACACGTTGAGGGAACTCAGACGACCTTTCATCGGAATACTGACGATCAAATCGCATCGCTCACGCACGAGTCGTGACAGTCCAGTGCCTTCCGAGCCGAGAACGAGGCACACGGCGTCAGTTGCAAGATTCCCGAGATCGAACAACGACGACTCGGCTGCATCATCGAGACCGACGATCCAGATTCCTTCTTGTTTCATCCTCGCCAGTGCTGCCGGAAGGCCGGCGACCACAGCCATCGGCACGTGCTCGACGGCGCCGACTGCTGTCTTTGCCACGGTCGGCGTGATGTGCACGCTGCGGTGCCGAGGAAGCACGACACCGGTGACTCCCGCGCCGTCACAACAACGCAACAGCGCACCAAGGTTGCCCGGGTCGGTGACACCGTCGACGGCAACAAGGAACGGTGCCTTACCGGGTTTGCGGGCGATCAACGAATCGAACGTTGCCGCCGGGACCGGTGCCGCATGAGCGAGAACACCCTGTGGCGCTTCACTGCGCGCCGTCGAATCGAGTTTGCGTCGACTCACCTCGACAACAGGAACCCGATTGGCACGAGCGATTTCACGAATGTCGTCGAGAACTTCACTGCGATCGGAGTCACCGGCAATCCAGATCTCGTACGCGCGCCGACGACCGGCAATCAACAATTCACGAACTGCCTGACGACCCTCGACCTGAGTCCCGCCGAGATCGTCACCTCGATCCTTCGGAGCGTCTCGTCCGATGCCCCGACCAGCGGGACGACCTGGTTTGATCGGGCCCGCACGCTTGACCGGGACCTTTGCTGCACTGCTGCGGGTTGTCGTTTTCGGACCCGACGTTCGACCTGACGCCTTCGTCCCCGAACCCGATGCGGTCCTTCCGCTCGAAGCTTTCCCCGACGATGATCGGCCAGTCGATGGCTTCACAGGGCCTGTACGCCCTGCACCACGGGATGCTGGTGCTCCAGTTCGTTGACCACCTTTTTGAGCTGGTCGCGCAACTGCCTTGCGAGGTCCTGCACTCTTCTTGCGCGCTGCCATCAGATTTCTCCTCGATCTTCGATGCGGTAGATGACCGCGCTCGCCCAACATGCGATTCCTTCGCTGCGTCCCAGTGAACCGAGACCCTCGGCTCGACGACCTTTCACACTGATCGGCGCACTCGCTGCACGAGAGAGCTTGTCCTGCATCTCGACCCGATGCGGTGCGAGCTTCGGCGTCTCGCAGACGACACTGCAGTCGACGTTGCCGATCACCCATCCCTGAGCGCGAACCATGCCGGAGACTTCTTCGAGGATGCGAATCGAATCGGCGCCCTTCCATCGCTCGTCGGTGTCCGGAAAGTGCTCACCGATGTCACCGAGACCGGCAGCGCCAAGAAGTGCATCGGCACACGCGTGGGCAATGACATCGGCGTCACTGTGACCAACAAGACCCTGCGCACCTTCGAACACGACACCGCCGAGAACGAGAACTCGAGTCGAGTCATCGGAGAAGCGATGGATGTCGAAGCCTTGCCCGACTCGGATGCCCGTGATGTGCTGTGAACCGTTCACGTCGTCGCCACATGTGACTGAGCAGGATTCGATGGAGATTGTTGAACAGGGGAATCCGCCGCCTCAGCGAGAACGTTTCGCGCCCACGCAAGATCTTCGGGATGGGTGATCTTGCGGTTGTCTGCTTCTCCCGGCACGACAATGACGGTACCGCCGATCGCTTCGACGAGAGCGGAGTCGTCGGTACTGTCGACCTCGGATTCGTAAGCTCTGCGCAGCACATCGGCACGAAAACCCTGAGGAGTCTGAACGGACACGAGAGTGGCCCGGTCAGGTGTGGACACGACTCGCGGAACGACTGCACCGACTCGTGCCACATCGCTGACTTCGATCACTTTCACCGTGTCGACCATCGGCAAGCCCGGGATTGCCCCATCAGCACCAGAGACGACTGCGTGAATCACCGATTCGAACAGAGCGGCCGAAGCAAAAGGGCGTGCCGCGTCGTGGACGAGAACGATGTCCGCATCGTCGGCCACCGCCTGCAACCCATTGCGCACGCTGGACGTTCGGGTAGGTCCTCCTCCGACGACCACAACCGATCCACCCGACCGCGCACGATTCTCGGAATACCTGTTCTCCTCCTCGACATCGTCATCGGGAACGACCACGACAACGCCATCGCTGCAGGAGAGAGCCGTCGACACCGCATGATCGATGACCCGCCGACCCCCGAGATCCTCGAATTGTTTCATCGAGCCGAATCTGCGACCTGAGCCCCCGGCAACGACGATCGTCCAGATCGTGAGTCGCCGGTCGGTCGACGAACCACCGCTCTGGACATCGGACATGAGCGTTGAGGGTAGTACCGTGTGCTCTCGATGGCTTACGAAGACGTCCTCCAGAAGACCGACTTTTTCGGTGATGCCCCTGCCGAAGCACTGGCAGTGATCGCGGCCAAGGGGCGCAAGAGAATCCTGTCTCGAGGTGATCATCTGTTCGAAGCAGGCGAGGAAGCGGAGTCGATGTACATCGTCCTCACGGGTCGTGTTGCCATCGCCATTGCGAGCGAACTCGACAAGCGCGAGAGCATGGTGGCGTTGATGGAGAGCGGCGACCTGTTCGGAGAAATGGGACTTCTCGATTCCGGACCCCGATCGGCGATGGCCCGCGCGATCGAACCGAGTGAGGTTCTCGAGATTCCGTACGAGCCAGTGGGCGACCTCCTCGACTCGAATCCGAAAATGCTCCGGGGTGTCGTGCGCATGCTCGCCGAACGTCTCCGCATCATGGACGGTGCACTCGCCGACTCGGTCTTCCTCGATGTCACCGGACGCACGGCCAAACGACTCTTGGAACTTGCTGCTGGAGCGGACGAATTCGTTCTCCCTGTCACACAAGAAGAACTGGCCGGGATGGTCGGTGCTTCACGTGAGCGAGTGAACAAAGCGATCAGCAGCTTCATTCGTTTGGGATGGATCGAACAGCACGAACGCCGTTACAAGATCCTGATGCGCGACCGCCTCGAGTTGCGCGCCCGCTGATCGGGAGAAATCTCCTTCGACCGTGTCAGGTCAGCCATGCGCGAGCACGGGCGAACGCATCGGCAGCGTCGTCGGGACGGTGGGCCGGTCGAGACGTGTCGTGGGCGAATCCATGCTCGGCTCGTGAGTACTCGACCACTGTGACGCCGGTGTCTCGCAGTTCTCGAACGTGGGCCGGCGGAGTCCACGTATCCAGGGAGCCGATGATCGCCAAGACTTTGCTCGCGTCACCACCGCGCACATATTCGAGTGGGTCGCCTTGATCGGGTGATGCCCACTGCTCCGGTGTGTGGATCATGCCGTAGAAACTCACGATGCGATCGAAGCACGCGAGTCCCGCTGACTTGAAGCAGTACATCCCGCCCATGCAGAACCCGATCAATCCAACCGATGAGCAACCTGTTGCCGACGCAGCTTCTTCGAGATCGCGAAATCGATCACGGTCGCGCAAATGGGGAACGGCAGCGAAGCGTTCATCGATGTCCCCGAGACTTGTTCGTGATCCGAATGGTTCGATCGCAACCGTGCTCACACCCCACTCGGTCGCGAAGTGCTGAACATGTTCGGTGAAGAGCGGTCGAAGACCGAAGATGTCAGGAAGGATGACGAGGCCGCGAGTTGCGCCATCGACGAGGTGAACTTCTGCTGGTGTGCCGGAAGGCAGGTACATCTGCATGCTCCAACCATAGAGATGTTCACGGCCGCGGACGACGCACCGAGGACGTCACATCCTCGAACGCTCCCTCGATCTGATCGACAGCGAATTGCACAACTCCCATGACGGATCCACCGTCGATCCACAATCCGCGACCCGGTGCTTGTTCGTACACGTTCGGAGGTGATGAGTGAACACCGAGCAGGTCGGTGTCTTCGTCGAGACTGCGACCGAGAAGAACCCCAGAACGCGAACGGCGAACCTGTTGAACCCAGTGATCGGGTCGTGACCTCATGAATGAAGGCGTCACCCCCACAGCAACCGAGACCTGGGCGGCTCGACTCCGATCCTCCAACAATCGCGCGATCAGCGGTTCCCATGGCGCATGTCGATGGACGTCATCAGCAAGCACGAGAACGTCCGATGCCAGCGCGAAGAGATCCGTCATCCAATCGTCGTAGGGAACCGGCATCCCACGAGGTGGATCGACGACGTCGAGGTCCACGACGAATCCCTGTGGATGCGCGACTCGCCATGATCGGGAGAACGCCGTGAGAGACGTCGAAACACCTGATCCACGCGATCCAACAGCGAGAAATCGAACGTGCTCGCCCCTTGGAACAGCAATCGACTCCCACGTGTCTGCCAGCACTGCGAAAGCACCATCACTACTCGGCAGGACTCGAGG
>JBIIKC010000039.1:0-7970 GCA_044233375.1 Ilumatobacteraceae bacterium | reverse complement strand
TCGAATCGCAAGCGCGCCCATCATTGGCGAGGAAGCCAAGATGTTTGGGGAGCAACAGAACCGGCTCTGGGGGTCCTTTCTGTTCGGGACGATTTCGATTCGCGGTTGCCCACCGATCCGCATCAGGTCGACAACTCCAGAACCGTCATCGAGGACGCCTCAGTCGAGGCAATTGCGACTGCTTATGGCGCTGACCTGAAATACTTGCCCGAATTTCGGCCGCGGATGGCAGTGGATGGTGATTTCGAGACCGCCTGGCGAATCGCGCCTGATCGATCACCTGTGGGACACGTACTGACTCTGAAATCAACCGAGCCGCTCACAACGTTGCAGATCGTTCAACCCGATTCCGAGACCGGCGAAGGCTGGATCACCCGGATCTCGATTCGCACCGATTCCGGAAAATGGATGCAATTTCATCTCGACGATTCGTCCCGATCGACTCCAGGGCAGCACATCGCTCTTGCGACACCAGGCACGACGGTCGATATTCGCATCGACGACACGACTCCGCTCGCTTTCGGCTTCTCGCTCGGTGTCGGTTTCGCGGAGATTCTCGATTCGTCACTGGTAGTTCCAGAGGTGGTTCGACCTCCTGATCGTTTCGCACCCCAGGACGAGACTCCTACCGTGTATGCATTCACTCGGCTTCGCAGCGATCCATTCGATCGCTTTCGCCTCGATCCAGAACGATCGATGACTCGAAGATTGACAGTTCCCATGTCGACGTTCGGTTTCGAGGCCGAGGTTCGGCTCAGTCATCGAGCGTCAGATCGGACTCTGGCAGCTGCTCTCGGGATCGAGGCGGGACACGCCGACGAGAGACTTCACGGTGGAGTCCGATGGTGGGGACCTGCAGCATTCGACGACGACCTCACAACGGCGTGGCGACCTTCAGTGTCACTGACCTCCAACGGACCATACGGAACCCTTCATCGAACCCTCGAAGAGCCGATTCGATGGATCGAATTGGAACAGTCCTCGATCACCCCCTCGAGCCGAATTTCTCGAGTGCTCATCACCTTTTTCAAGAAGGGCCGGGTGGTCGACTCGAAGACTCTCGATCTGACTGGAATTGGCAAGCAAGACATTTCTCGGTTCGACATCCCCTCTGTCGACGCTGACGCCATCTCACTGACCGTTGTCGGAATCGAACCCGATGAAGTAACCGACGAACTCTCGGGTCGAAGCATCTCCGCACCGATCTCTCTTTCAGAATTGAGATCGAACTCATGGTCGAGCACACCACTGCCCGAGCAATTCGACAGCGGTTGTCGTTCCGACCTGGTCTTTGTCGATGGAAGATCCATCCCGATACGCCTCCAAGGCTCCATGGTTTCTGCGCTACGAGGAGAGCCCGTGAACGTCACGGTTTGCGGGGTTCTTCCATCGATCGAACAGGGGTCGCTGTTCAGAACAGCCCCAGGATCGCAGAGTGGTTGGGACTTCGATCGTGTCGTGTTGGGCAGTGAAAGTCGACTGCGGACACTCGAGCCACCCACTGATCTCGTCATCGACAGCAGTCGAGCCGACGTGCGATCCGTCATCCCCGAATGCGACGGCCTCTGCTGGGTCGAGATGCCATTCGGCTTTTCCGACGGGTGGCAAGGATCGCTCGCTGGGTCCCCGCTTGGTTCCCCCACTCGCTCTGCTGCGGGTCGAAGTCTCTGGTCACTCGATGATCCGTCGACGGGAACCTTCTCGGCTACGTGGGTTCCGCAACGATGGATGTGGGTCGGTCTTGCCCTGTCCTTGTCGACTCTCATCGTTCTCGGTGCCGTCACGATCTGGGAACGCCGAAAGCTGCGAGATCCCAGAGCTGATCCTGTCCTCGTACCTCGTGCACTCAGGAGATCATCTCGATTAGCTGGTGCAATATCCGGGCTTGCACTCGGTGCCATCCTCGTGACTCCGGTTTGGGGTGTTTTCATCGCGTTGGCCTTCCTCGTGTGCCCTCGAGTCCTGCTCGGGCGTTTGGCAATCTTCTCGGTTGGAATCGGCTACCTCTTCGTTGTTGTTCAACAGATTCGAACCGGAGCCGATCCGGGATTCGGCTGGCCATCAGTCTTCGAGAGGGCTCATCGCCCGATGCTGGCAACTCTCATCGTCTACGTGATCTCGATTCACATGACGAGCGAAGACCATCCGAATCCCTGAGAAAGTCCCGCATTCGGGCGAGGTATCCGACAACACGAATACCGAGAGGCTGAGCAACTAGATTCGTGCGGTGGCTTCCAAAAAGATCAATCGGTGCTTGAGTGTCGTCATTCCGTGCTACAACGAGGAGCACACGGTTCGGGCGCTCGTCGATCAGGTTCTTGCCTCACCTGTCGTTCAGGAAGTAATCGTCGTGGACGACGGATCGTCCGATGGTTCTCGTTCCGTCTTGGCCACCATCACAGATCCTCGAGTCAAGGTCTTGGCGCATGAGAGAAACCACGGCAAAGGCGCCGCATTGAGAAGCGGTTTCGCCCATGCCACAGCAGATTTCGTCATCGTGCAGGATGCGGACCTCGAATACGATCCAGCGGAGTATCCAGTCCTCCTCGAACCCCTACTCGATGACCGTGCCGATGTCGTCTACGGGTCCCGGTTCCAGTCAGGTCGTCCTCATCGAGTTCTCTATTTCTGGCACAGCATGGGAAACAGATTCTTGACCCTTGTGTCGAACATGTTCACGGACCTCAATCTCACGGACATGGAGACCTGTTACAAGTGCTTCAAGCGATCGGTCATCCAACAGATCGAAATCGAAGAAGATCGCTTCGGATTCGAGCCCGAGATCACAGCGAAACTTGCCCGTTCGAAGGTCAGGATCTTCGAAGTGGGAATCTCGTATTCGGGGCGCACGTACGCCGAAGGCAAGAAGATCAATTGGCGCGACGGTTTTCGGGCTTTGTACTGCATCGTGCGCTATTCACCGCTCGGACATGCCGTGAACTTGCGCATCGAAAAATTTGCCGCGAGTTGATGTCAACGAGGTGTTCTTCGCAGCCGACTGACGCGCCTACTCAAACCCCAACGAGTCACCAATGTCATCGATTCCATGATGATCTGGCGAGACATCTTCGAATGTCCTGCTGTGCGATCGACGAACATGATCGGAGTCTCTTCGATTCGGTACCCTTGCCTGCCCAATCGAACAACTAGTTCAGTGAGAAAGGCGTACCCCTCGGCAGTTGTCGTTTCGGGTCGAATCGTGCGCAATGCAGCGAGGCGATAAGCACGAAAGCCCGATGTGCAATCCTTCACTGGAACTCCGAGGATCCACGCCGTATAACGATTCCCCCAGCGAGAGAGCAAACGTCGATGGATCGGCCAGTTCTCTGTTCCACCGCCGGCGACGTAGCGCGAGCCGATGACGGCATCAGCACCCTCGGAGATTGCTCGAACCATCGCAGGTATCACAGACGGGTCGTGAGACAAGTCCGAGTCCATGGTGACGATGACATCATTCTCGACAGCCGTTCCGCCCTCGGAGCTGCCCGACTGGGTGAAGATCCGATCGAAGGCGAATCGATAGGCACTTCCAAGACCATCTTTCGAGAATCGACGAATGACTTCGATCTCACCCATTTCGTCAGCGAGACTCTGTGCAACATCAGCAGTGCCGTCAGGACTCCCGTCATCCACCACCATGATGCGAGCGGCAGGCATCTCTGTTCTCACCTTGGTGAGGACAGCGACGATGTTCTCACGTTCGTTGTAGGTCGGAAGAATCACCGTCACATGCACGAGTCGTCATCTTAATGACTGCGCTACATCGCCTACCGCCATTGAAAAGACCCCTGTGGGCTGGCCCATTCCGATCAACTCTCGCACAAGGTCGGCGGTGTCCTCGGGCAATGGCGGCTGCGTGAAGAGAATCGAAGCGCCGGGACTGTCAAGACTCGAAACCAGATCGATACGGCCAGCCTCTCGCAGACCTCGTTCGACCAGCCTCAGCAGTTCTCCAGCGCGTGCCTGTTGCTGCGGGGATCGAGGATTGAACGTTGCGAGTACCGTGAGTGCCGGGTCCGCCAGTGCATCCTCGAGAGCTGGTCCAACCACCACCCACAAGACTTCGTCGGTCTCCTCCATCGGTGCGGTTCGATGCGGAAGAGCGGCAGCAGCGAATTCAGGCGAAACCTTGACGTCGAGTCCGCGCCGCTCCAACTCCAACAGGAGACCGAATCCTGTTGCATTCAACGTGTATGGGTCGTAGAAGCGAATCTGATAGGTCCTGCTGCTGTCGAGCTTCTCGGTGACACCCTCGATGAGGCCGGAGAGAATCTTCGAATCCGTGGCTCCAGGCAGTTTCACCCGATCGACTACCTGGATCACGGCGACGGAGCTGAGCACCGCGAGGAGGACGCCCATGAACTTCGACGCAGCGGGAGAAAATCGCTCCCTTCGATCGAACAATTTCGACTCCGAGGCAACGATGAAGATGCCGTAAGCGAGTGTTAACGAGGTCAACAACCAGAACCATCGAACTGTGTATTCGTAATACGGACCGAATATGCGCAGGATCGAAAGCGAACCAAGGAGCAGGAAGCCGACCAGGATCGAGAGCATGGTTCTCGAATTCGTATGTGATCGAGCCCTACCTGTTGCAACGAAGCTGGCAATCACGACACCAACGAAGATGGTGAATCCGATCCAGCGAACGAGTGAAGACTGTCCTGCCTCAGGGCCGAGCAACCAGGGTCCGAAAACATTCATTTGAGTCGTGACGATTTCGATCGACTTCTGGAGCCCCAGGGTCGGTTCCTCGGGCGAACCGAAATGCTGCCAAAGAATTGAAAGGTTGCCGGGGCGGCGACGAATCTGATCGAGCAGAGCCGGCGACCACATCAGCAGTGCTGTGACTGCACCGACAAGTGTCGGGCCGAGCAATCCCGATGGAGAAGGCGAACCGTTCGATCGTCGAAGTCGAAAGCGGCGAATTGTCTGCACGAGGATCATGACTCCAATGGGAGGCACGACCAGGAGAACGTAACCCGCATGGCTCTGAACACAATGGCTTCCGACGACAACCGCAAGGACAAGAAAGGCGCTGTCGAGACCACGAGTTGGCGAATCTTCAGGCGGACCATTTGTGTGATTCGGAGCGAGGACCTCGGCGACCAGGAAGACGAAAACAGCGAACGGAAGAAGTGCAAGCCAGGGATTCCATGGCTCGATCATGAAATCGGTGCCCGAACTGCGAACGACGGCAAGAAGAACCAAAGCGGATAATCCTGCGAACATCCAGCCACCTCTCCGTCGAGCAAGAAAGATCACTGCTGCGACCGACAGTAAATGAACGCTCGCAGCAGAAGCCATCAGGGCATCGCTGGAACGCCCACCGATCAAATAAACGGGCAGCATTGCGAACCACAGACTCGGTCCAGGATGAGATCCTTGGAATCCGCTATCGCTGACGATGCGACCGGCCGCTCCGACGAGCGGGGGTCGCTCGAAGAACCCGCGCATGTGAAGTTCTGCCTGAGCCATGTCACCCGCTGGATACCAGTGGACGTCAACGATCATCATCGCCACAGCGATCACGATGGGCAGGGCAACGCAGACGAAGAGAAACGTGAACCGTGTCCTACTGGTCATGATCCGAGCACGATCTCGTCGTGAAGGGGCTTGAGGACACGCGAAGCCAAGTTGTCCCACGAAAGCGACTGAGCCCAAACGAGTGCTCGATCCGCCATGTTCGTTCGCATGGGATGGTCCTTCAGAAGTTGTCCACATCTCTCTCCGAGCGTCTCCAGAGGGACGAGGGACCCAGTGACACCGTCACGCACAGCGCTGCGATGTCCCCCGATGTCTGTTGCAACGGCTGGCGTTCCACATCCAGCAGCTTCAGTCAAGGTCAATCCCCAACCCTCGGCGAGTGAGGCACTCGTGATCAGCCAGGACTCTCGATACAGAGTTCGCAAGGTCTCGTTGTCGACTCGACCGCAGAGTCGAATCCAATCATGTGCCACATGCTCATCGATCCAAGATTCGAGAACTGGGCGCTGAGGTCCCTCACCGACGATGGTGAGTTTCATCCCAGGTATCTCTCGATGCACTGGTTCCAACTGAGCGAGTAGATCGATCATGCGCTTGACTGGAGCGAGTCGGCCAACAGCAAGGATCGAGGGGTGAGTCGTTTTGGCACCACCCGGCGAAAAGTAGGAGTCGACCCCTGCCGGAGCGACATGAACCCGTGAAGCTGGCCATCCCAACTTCAACAGGTCGAGGCGCGAGTCCTCGCACAGAGTGACCGTTTCAGAGCGTCGATAGACGGGCGGGGCCCACACAGTCTCGAGTTGACGACCCAACCACGCTGCGGGACCGGGGAGGATTTGGTCCCACATCTTGTCGTGTACGTGGTGCAGTACAACGAGGCGAGGTCGTCGGCACCACACTGGACTGAACCACGGCATGCCGTTCCAGATCTCGACGAGGGCATCGTATGGTCCCATTCTGTGTGTGATTTCAGCGGCGATCGTTCGTGGGAAGACTCCTAGCCTCGAACCCTTGCGAATCACTTGGTAGCCGTGACGACGATCCATCGATGGCCGTCCTCGGGCAAACGAGGTTCTATGGAGAATCTCGAGACCCGCCTCTTGCCACCTACGCATGAAATGATCGGCATGAATCTCCGAACCTCCGGATTCGGGGTCGTCCAGATCACGCCAAGCCAACACGTGTATACGCCGAACACCGCGAGCAATCATGTCCTGAGCAAGTTCTGAGACGGGTGGACACGTCAGCCAGTTCTCTTCATCATTTGCCTTGGTCACTGCAGAACTCCGGACACAATCGAACGAGCGATCCTCTGCATCCCAGCGGTCGTCAACCGACCCGTCTCGATGGTCCTAATTCGACCATCTGCCGGACAGTCGTCCCACCACAGACAGTTCTGTGGGACATCCTCGGTCCCGATGAGGGGGCGAGGGTCCACGAGAGTCGAATTCGAGGACTGTAAAGCCTCCAAAATCGATTGAGAAGGATCCGTTGCATCCCACGCCAGAACGGCAATCATCGGTCGTGAAGGCCACATCGATCTCAACTTCTTCAACGAAGATTCGACGGACTCGGTCGCGCAGAAAGATGACCCCTTCAACTCGAACACCAGCACTTCGAATTCCCTCCTACCGAGGATGTCGAGCAAGCAGGCGTCGTCCCGAAGTGGTGTCCATTCAGTGGTGAAACCTTCCTCCCGAAGACGTCTGTCGATGAACTCTCGAGACTCGACGAGCGAGCGGGAGGACACGATCGCGATGTCGGTCTGCTGATCCTGACCAGTCAATCCAGGCCACCACCACGCGATCAGGAGAACTCCAGCAACGAAAGCTGCACCAACGACCTTTCGGGTCGGCCGAACACCTTTCCAACGCATGAGACCCCAAAAGTAGCAGTTCTCACCTCGCTCATCTGTAGATCGTCGCTTCCTACCCACTGTCCGGCTCTCATCTAGGATTTCCCGTTGGATCGGCTCTACTGCTCATCCATACAAGGCCTGTGACCGCTGTGATTTCGTCGACGAGCTCCAAGAGCATTCATCCCTCCTTCTGGACGCTCGTTCATTCGGCGCTCTTCAATCCCATTGTCGCCTGGGCAGCTGTCATCATCGACTTCGCCTTGAGGACTTCAGCCGATGCATCAGCATCCCATTCACCCTCCGTCCTCGAGGCCATTGTTCGTAACTCGGTACTGATCATTCTTCTCGTCAATGGAGTGAAGTTCGTCGCTGACATTCGACGTCATTGGGGATTTGCGAGGACCGTCGTTGCTTCACTGTCATGTTGGCTGTTCGCCGTCCTAGTCGCCCTCGCACTCCATCGGTCGCCGAACCTGTCCAAGATTGACGCAGTGATGTCACTGCTCACGTTCGGACTCTTCGCTCCGGGGACGGCTCTGTCCGGCCTCGATAGCGGCCTGTTCATCTTGCTCGCCCTTTTCCTCACCTGCATCCTCGCTGTCGTCCGAAAGGAAACAAGTTCGAC
>JBIIKC010000038.1:0-8046 GCA_044233375.1 Ilumatobacteraceae bacterium | reverse complement strand
ATTGCCCTTGGGCAAATTGCTTCTGTCAGCGTCCTAATGATCCGTTTGACAATCGTCAACGGCACGGGTCAGATGCCACGCGTCAGATGCCACGCTTCGGCGGTCTGTCCGAGCCATCGATCAGTGCAGTGATCACATACACGAGGACACGTCGATGATCGACTCTTTCGGAAACATTCCCTCACATCCTCTTATCGTGCACATTCCGGTTGTGCTGGTGCCACTGTCGATGCTTGCGACGGTCTTCATGGTGGTCGTTCCTGGGCTTCGCCGTCGATTCGGATCGTTGGCAATTGGCGTGCTGGCCCTTGCATTCGCCGGCACCTTCTTGGCAGCCCGCAGCGGCCGCTCACTCGAACGTGCCTACATCGATGCTGGGCAGACCATTCCAGAACTCCTTCGTAATCATGCAGAGATGGGCAGTCGTCTTCAGTTCCTGGTTGCCGTATATCTGATCCTCTCGATCGTGTGGATCGTCAGATCACGCAGGTCGGTTCCAATCTATGACGAGGATGGTTCACCAGCGCGTGCACCTCAAATCGTTTCCGTCCTGATCGTCGTCCTCGTTCTCGCCTCCGGATCTCTCAGCACTCTGTCCACCCTGAGAACTGGTCACTCGGGAGCGCGCAGCGTCTGGGAGCAGGTTTCGATCGACTGAACAGTCAGTCATTGTTCGCGAAAAGGACGTGAAGGAACGGACTCGATGAGCGGCGAGAAATTGCTCGCCTGGATGCCCCAAAGCTTGCTCCAGTTCGCCAAGGTGGCGCCCGAGTTCATGTGCAACCGAGGACAATTGGACGGCTTCAGGACCTCCATTCAGCAAGTTCACCATGACAACCGCTACAACTTCGTCAGCTCTAGGGGTATCGCGGGATTCGAGTTGCTCCGACTCGGGTGACGGCTCGACGGATGAGCCGTCCATCACGACTCGAACGATAATGCAGTGGATTCCGTGCACTGAACCGTACGGTCGGCAAGTTGGGTCCCCGTCGTCGAGCGCACAATCGCCGTCATGTCCGGCTCCGCACCTCACCACGAAGTCGTCCTCCGACGCGCGTCAAGACGACCGCAACGACGACGAGAAGCAACCCCGAGACGATGATCAAGAGAGGAGCCCGTCCTTCTCCGGGGAAGAAATGTGCGATCAGCCATGGAATGAACACCAAGATCCCCACGAGACCGAAGACCGACATCAAGGCCCGACCAGGTCGTGACCCATACGCGATGAGGCACATCGACGTTGCCAAACCGAACAGAGTTGCGAATCCAGCGAACTGGCTACCCGTGATTGCAGCACCTCCCACGATCATCGCTCCCGAGAACAGCAAGAAGACGAACTGCATCCTCAGAACCGACGCATTGACAAAGACGATTGTGCTCACACCCACCAACCAGAGGACGAGTCCGGTCACCAGGCCGGCTTCAGCCGCGAAATGCACAAGAGTCATCGGTATGCCTTGAACGAGACCGAGAAGGCCGACTATGCCCATGATCACTGGAGTCGGTGACGGCAGTGTCACGGCCTTGATCGCCGCTGGCGAGATGAGAACCAACGCACTCATCACGACAAAGATCGACCCAGGGCCTCTCCAGTCTGCAACCGTGAGATATGCACCGACGACCACACACAGTGATCCGACAAGGTGATTGACGCCGGCTCGCACATCACTACGCAGAGCAGTGGCAATCACCAATGTCGCCCCTGCAATCCACACACCGAGTCCGCTGAATCCAACTGAAGCGAATTCTCCGATTGCCGTTCCGAGTGCAACTGCAGCCGCAGTCAGCCCCGTGAACTGTTGGAGAGGTCGCTCCCTCCCTCCCCAGAGCGAAAGACTGACGATCGACGATGCAATGGCACTGGCGAGCCAGTGCTGACGAATTTCAGACACGTCGAGGACGACATCGCTGAAAACCCACGCGCCGATAGCCGACGCAATCGTGCCGAGACTCCAAAGAAATGTCCGAAGTCTCACCATCGCTGCACTACGCCGCTCAGGAATCAGAATTCCTGCGACGATGAGAACCATCGACGAACCGAGGGGAACTCCAAGGCGGACGCCATCGGAGAAGTTGGTCCAGAACCGTCCCAAAAGGACAACGACGCCGACGAGTCCGAGGATGCCGCCGAGATAGCCAAGGGCCTCAGCGATGACGTGAACATTCGCTCGCTTTTCGACAGGCCGAGCCCCTGGACTGCTCGCACTGCGTTCGAATGTTCGAACCGACTCCGCCACCTCCGCAGTGACCACCCCCGCATCTGTCCACCGCTGCAGCAGCGCTTCGACATACCCAGGGATCGCCGATTCTCCGCTTGGATGTGGCTCGACCGCCTCTCGCACCACCGGCGAACTGGGCGCCGGCTTCCTCCTTGTCCACATGATTGCAGCGATGACGATGCACATGAGCAGAACAGCAATGAGGATCAAGAGCCCTCCCTTTTCTGGTTGCCCTTCACGCTAATGCGAGTCGATTCGAATACTTCTCTCACGGTTCGAACGAGATGCCGGTCAGTTCTTCACTCAATTTCCACAGCGCTTTCGCATCGGTGTCGTTCCGTGCGCGTCGGCTCGGGATTTCGACAACAGGTGCACCAAGAAACATGAAGCGCGGACCGAAGAACTCTCCCCCGTGGACGCCCTCATCGACCGCTGCCCGAACCTGGGAACGCGCGCCATGCACACCATCTCGAACGAGGATCGGCATGAAATGGCGAATCAGTTGGTTGATCGTCGAGGTGCCGAGACGTCCGATTTCCGTTCGCGCCGTTCCCGGATGAGCGCTGACTGCAATTGTGGCGTGACCACTCGCGCTGAGCCGACGGTGCAGTTCACTGCTGAACAATAAATTGGCAAGTTTGCTCTGGAAGTAGGCCCCCCATCGACTGTACGGACGACGTTCGCACATCGGATCCTCGAGGTCGAGACGTCCCAGACGATGTCCAAGACTCGACACCGTGACGACACGGCTTCCCTCGACTCGACTCAAGTTCGGCATCAGGAGAGCAGTCAACGCGAAGTGACCGAGATGATTGACTCCGAAGTGCGTTTCGAATCCATCACGGGTGCGACCTCGATCCAGAGCAAAAACGCCTGCATTGTTCATCAATCCGTGGATTGCCTCGTTGTCGCTTGCGAGACGCTCCGCGAATTGTCGAATCGAACTGAGGTCCGCGAGATCGACTCTGCGCACGATAAGCTCACCGTGTGGTGTCGAGGCTCGTATGCCATCACGTGCACGTTGTGCTCGCTCCTCATCTCTGCACGCCAGAATCACCCGGGCATCTGCGCTCGCAAGATAACGGGCTGCTTCGAGGCCGATTCCTGAATTCGCCCCGGTCACGACGAATGTTGAGCCGGTCAACCGAGGCATGGACGCTTCGGTCCATCGTTCCCTTGTGAATCGTCCAGTTCTTCGCATGTTTCCCGTCGATCGAATACGAATCGATTCCACCCCTGCTCGCATACCGAGTCAGTTCACCAGACCTGCCCGATCCCGGCTCGGTCTCCTCGGGTAGTCTGATGGTCGGTAACCACCTTCTCCACATTCGCCACCATCATGACCGCCACCCATCACCGAAACCTCCTCATGTCCGCAGTCGGTCTGATTGCAGCAGGGTGCCTCATCGCCGCCATCTTGTCCAGTGGCTCTTCTTCCTCGCAATCGAGTTCGCCGACGTCGATCACGGAGTCATCCGACCCTGCAACGATCGACCAGACCGGCGCCGAACTTGTTCAAACCGCCCTGGATGACATCGACGAAGTTGCCCTCGAAGAAACCGAACCGTGCCAGATGAAACCGAGTCCTCTCGGACAGGGGGCGAGTGGCAACAGCGTGAAGTGCCTCCAGGAGGCTCTCGTTGCATCCGGCTACCTATCAGGGCCGATTACCGGCACCTACGAAGTTCGAACTGCCGAGGCTGTCAAGAAACTCCAGCTCGAACGATCCCTGTATGTCGATGGGGTTGCGGGTCGCGAGACCGGAATTTCGCTCGGAATTTGGCCCGAGGAGCCACTGAATGTCGTCCGTACACCGGCACCAGCACCTGGAGCAGTCGACTTGATGGGGTTCCCTCTGTCGTCGGTTGCTTCCGCAGGAGCGGAAGCTCCACCTGTTCCGGCGAATTCAGGCTCTGGGCGCCGTCTCGTCTACGAAAGAATGGGTCAACGAGTCTGGGCTATCGACGAGAACGAACAAGTTGTTCGCTCTTGGCTCGTATCGGGCAGCAAGTACGGAAACGAAACCCCCGGCGAACACGAGGTGTACAGCCGGTCAGATGTCTCCACGGCATGGAACGGCAAAGCCTTCCTCTACAAGATGGTGCGTTGGTTGAAGACCGACGTCGGTGCAATCGGATTTCATGCTCTTCCAGTGCGCGTCGATGATGGAAGCCTGTACCAAACCGAGGAAGAACTCGGCCAGCGCCTCTCTGGTGGATGTCAGCGACAGGCGAATCTCGATGCCGACTTCGTCTGGGAGTTCGCCCAGATCGGTACGCCAGTCATCGTTCTCTGAGCGAAGACCGATCAGGAGCGAGTAACGCGTCGAGAGACTTCTCTGCAAGAACCAGATCCTCACGTGAGCCATGTGCAAACGATGACAAGTAACTGACACTGACCCATCCAGTTTCGACGAGCCCTCCATCGGTGTCTTCCGGGAGTGCAACCGGCTCGCCCCATGACATCTTCACAGCGAATCTTCCTTCGTAACCTTCTTTGGGCTCGAGAGTTGCGGTGCTCATCCGACGAGGAGGCTCGTGTCCAACTGCACCGAATCTCCAACCCTTGATGTCTGCGACGTCGACGTTGGGGACATTGATATTGATCACCACAGGATCACTCGGCTGGTCGGCGATGAACCCTTCGACGAATGCAGCTGCTACGTCTGCAGCAGTGTCCCACTTCTGTCCGATCAACATCTCGTCCCAAGCTTGACCTTCGACTCCAAAGCCGGTCACAGCTTGGCTGACTGCAATTCCAGACATCCTTCCATTGCGAGCAGTGAGCGCCGCACCGATTGTCCCAGAGTGGTACACCGATCTGCCGACATTTGCTCCAGGATTGATACCCGAAACGATCAAGTCGAACGGCTCGCCAAAGGCTCCCAGTCTGGCGAACATCACGCACAAGGCTGGCGGCCCAGTGACAGCCCAAGCCTCGTCGATCCCATCGACATGGGCGCGCTGAACCTCGGGTTGAATCAGATGAAGCGCACCGAGGGCGGCACTGGCGCCCGAAAACTCTCGATCCGGTGCAACGATGACCACGTCGCCGAACCGGCACATTGCTCGAGCGAGCACATGGAGCCCGATCGAATCGATGCCGTCATCGTTGGTCAGAAGAATTCGCATGGCTCTATGCATAGCCCGTCGAAGTGACAATCTGCTGTCTCACAGGTCACAGACACGTCAACGGCCGGTGAATTTCGCCGGACGGCGCTCGAGAAACGCTGCGACTCCCTCCTTGTGATCCTCACTTCGAAAACACGCACTCATCGCCCTGGTATGGCGTTCCATGTGCTCGTCAACGGATGCAGTCAACCCTCCATAAGTCAGTTGCTTGATCAATTCCTGACTGTGGGGGGATCCCTCGGCGATACTCCTGGCAAGAAGTTTCGCCCTGTCCATGGCCCGATCCGGATCGACGACCTCGAGCACGTATCCGATTCGCAGTGCCTCGTCGGCATCGACCATCTCCCCGGTCATCGTCAGACGCAGAGCATTCTGGAGACCAACAATTCGTGGCAGAAGCCAAGTTCCGGCTCCAGTATCGGGAACGAGACCTCGATGAACGAAGTTCCACGCGAACCGAGCATTCGGTGTGGCGATGCGCAGATCGCATTGGGACGTGAACTCGGCTCCCATCCCGATTGCGGGTCCGTCGATCACGCAGATCGTCGGCTTCGAACATTGCACGAGTGGCCACCACTTGTCTGTTTCCTCTGCAGTTCCGCGCAGGCCACGCTGCTCGCCGGGAATGGTCGAGAGATCCGACAAATCCGTTCCCGCGCAAAAAACTCCGGGCACCCCGGTCACGATGAGGACCGAAATATCTGGATCGCTACCAGCCTCTCCGACGAGCCGCGTGAACTCGCCCAACATCGCGAATGTCATTGCGTTCCTCTTCTCGGGACGATCGATGACAATCGTTCCGATCCGTTCATCTCGTGTGTACGTGATCGAGTCACTCATGGTGCTTATGCTAGGCAGAGTGGTTCATCCCGAATCCCACTGACAGAAACGACCCCTGGAGAATTCATGAGCGATAACCAGACGTCCGCCTTGAAGCGGCTCCGAACACTGAACATCGTTTTTGGAGTTCTGTTCGTCGTCCAGGCATGTGTACTGCTGATCGTCGCCGAGGCCGCGAAGTTGCCAGTCAGAGGTTCATTTCTGACCGACGCTCCAGGAAGTGGCCTCTACGGATCTCGTGACGTATTCGATCTGCGAGTCGATTGGGTCGTGGCAATCTTCCTTCTCCTCGCTGCGATCGATCACCTCGGTGTCGCGTCCCTGTTCAGGCGCAAGTATGAAAGCGGGATCGTGAAGGGGATCAATCCCTTCAGGTGGTGGGAGTACTCGATCAGTGCCTCGCTCATGGTCGTGCTGATTGCAATGCTCGCAGGAGTCTCCGAACTGACTGCGCTCGTCATGATGTTCGGCGCCAACGCCGGCATGATCTTCTTTGGTCTCGTGATGGAAAATACCAATGTCGATATTCGACCTGTTCGTTGGTCGCCATTCGTCTACGGATGTGCGGTCGGCCTCGTTCCGTGGATCGGTATCGTGATCCAGTTCTGGCTTTCATCCGGTGAAGGTGATGGTGTTCCAGGTTTCGTCTATGTGATCTTCGTGACGTTGTTCCTGTTGTTCAACGGGTTTGCCATCAACATGTGGCTCGCCTACCGCGGTAAGGGCAGGTTCACGAATCCACTCTTCACCGAGAAGGCGTACCTGGTGCTCTCGATCGCTGCAAAGTCCGCCCTTGCATGGCAAGTGTACGGAGGTTCACTCGCCGGAGCTTGATCGGTACCGGTGGCGACGGCTTCCGTTAGACCGGAGTCGACTCCACCTCTGATTGAGTCCGCTTCGGCTCGATGTCGTTCCCGTAGACCCAGATCATCGTTTTGCGAGGAACGAGTCCCGATTCCCAGATCATGTCCATTGCCGAGGTACTGACACGCACGCATCCATGCGAGGCCGGGTAATTGGGAATCACCTTCGATCCGTGGATAGCAACTCCTCCGTTGAAGTACTTCGGCCGATAGATCTCTCCCAGATCGCCACTCCACCAACCTTGGGGTCGTTCACGGTCGACCACGAAGAATCCAGATGGTGTCAAGGAGCGACCTTTTTCCCAACGGTTCGGATCCTTCTGATTTCTCTCCCGGTAGAACTGACCGCTGCCCGTCGAGACATTCAGCGCCCACTCGAGGCGGCCCTCGACCATCAAGAACAGCAGTTGGCGATCCTTGTCGACTTCGACGAGGACACCCGGAACATCGGAGATCCCAATCGCTCGGTTCGAGGCGACGGTCAGAGCGAAGGCTGTCTGGTCATCCACCGCCCCGGTCGGCTCCAGACCGGAATACTTCTGAAAAGCCATCACAGCCTGCCGAGTTGTGTGCGAGAAGCGTCCGTCGTAGCCATCCAACCAGAAACCCAATTCGATCAGACGCAACTGGATACGCGTCGTCTCGGCGCCGTTGGCCGATCCGACGGCTTCGAGAGGCATCCTGAGGACAGACACCTCAGAGACGGGCAGATTGGGAAGTACTGCTTGGTCGAATGCGACTCCCACCTCGGACGTCGCATCGAGAACCCGATCAGCAGCCGATTGGGAACTCATTCCTGGTGCTTGCGTGTCTGAGCCACCCCGAGCCGACGACACTCCGCACGCAGTCACCGGCCACAGAGCGGCGGCAAGGGAAATGACGAACGGGAGTTGGCGACGATCGGGCACCCAGAGAAATTACCCACTTTCATGTGCTCCTGGAAGGAACTTTCCGGGGTCGCCGGCACATGTCACTCACCGACGCGTGAAATCT
>JBIIKC010000037.1:0-8181 GCA_044233375.1 Ilumatobacteraceae bacterium | reverse complement strand
ACAAGCCTCGTGAACGAGAACCTCTGCACCTCGAGCCAACTCGAAGACTTCTTCGCATACGCGTGTGTCACCCGAGATCACGACTGCACCGTCTGGTGTCGTGACTCGAAAGGCAACAGCAGCTTCGACGGGTTCGTGATGCACGGCAACGGCCTCGACGACGACCGATCCGTCCTTGCTCGACCACACACGCTGGGCGCTTCGCGTCGGAGCGAACGACATCACGTTCATCTCGATGGGACCGGCACCGACATGTTCGCGACGAATCAAAATGTCGTCATCGTAGGGATCGAGCATTCGCTCGACGAACCTCCTTGTCGGACCTTCAGGTACGACGATGTCGAGAGGCGGCGACGGGTGCAGTTGCCTCATGACCCATCTTGTGATCACGACATCCACCAGATCAACGACATGGTCACTGTGGTAGTGGGTGATGAATTGGGCCGTGAGATCCGCTGGCGAGACTCCAGCATCGGCCAGTCGCAGAACCGTTCCTCGACCCGCATCGAATTGCAAATGGACATCGTCATACGAGACGAGCACTCCAGCACCGGCTCGCCCGGGAGATGGATGTGGAACGCCGGTACCGGTGAGGGTGACTGTCGTGGTCATAGATACTCCTCGAGTGTGCGAAGGGCCGATTGGAGCTCGTCTCGATCGTGTGCGACTGCTGCGACAACCCCATCGGGTCGAATGACGAACGCAAGCCGGTCCTTGATCAGATCGTCGGACACACGCACGACCCGTACCGGAGCACCGAATTCCACGTCGACATCGCTGTTGCTTGCAATGACGAAGTGGGGGCCATCAGCAACGAGTGCCGAATAAACATCGGGGTCGAAGCGGAACGGACGTCCGATGCTCTCGTCGCCCGACACGACGAGACCGGCCTCGATGAACGGCTGCGGACGACTTCCCCCATAACCAGAGGAATGATCGAGTCCATGGCTCACTCGTCCGGCGATCTGATCGATCAGACGACCCATGTCTGCCGCATGCTCCACTGTGCTGCGCACATGGGGAACTCGTTCGACTGTGTACGTGTCGAGGAGCCGCTCATCAGCTTGGCCTCGATGAACAAGAGCCAGTTTCCACGCCAGGTTCACGGCATCCCGTGTGCCCGAGTTCAAACCCTGTCCGAGGAAGGGAGGCATTTGATGAGCCGAGTCACCGGCGAGGAACACCTTGCCACTCTGCATCGAGGGCGCAACAACTGCATGGAATCGATACACAGCCGAACGCACAAGGCGCGCATCGGCTGGCGTCACCCATTCATCGAGGAGCGACCAAATACCTTCCTCGGTGCTGACGGCGTCGAGATCGTCTTCAGGCTGAATTTGGAATTCCCAACGGCGATACCGGGCATGACCCGGCACGTACGTCACCGGACGCGATGGATCGCACACTTGCTGCAGCACGTCGGGAAGTGACGGTTGCGCAGCGTCGCGGAGTTCGAGATCGACGACGAGCCATTGCTGATCGAACTTGAGATCTTCGAGATCGAGACCGACGGCTTTTCGCGTCCAACTGGACGCACCGTCACATCCCACGAGCCAGCGGCTCGACACCATGTCTCCGTTGTCGAGAGTCAACCGAACGTGATCCCCGCCCTTGTCGTCCAGAGCGACAGCAGTTCGACCCCGCAAGATTGTGCTGCCCCGGCGCTCGGCCTCGCCTTGTACGAACGCATCGAGATCAGGTTGATAGTGACACACCACCGGCGCAAGACCAAGGGGGCCCGTCGAGGGAATGTCGATCCCGAGAATGCGGTCTCCCGTCGACGACACGAAGTCGGCACCTTTCAGAGGGGTCGTCGTCGACTCGATCCACGCACCCATGCCATGCTGATGGAACACCCGCTGGATCTCCTCATCCATCACGATCGCTCTCGGCAACTGGTACGGCCGTAGATCGCGCTCGACCAAAACCGTACTCACACCGAAATCCTGAAGCAGCACTGCGAGCAGGCTCCCCACTGGTCCTGCACCGACGATTGCTACCTCACAGTGGTGCTCGCTGCGATCACCACTCATGTCGAAGCCTCGTATGCGCGGCGACGTTGTCGACGCACGATGTCCCGCACCTGGTCGATCTCATTGTCGCGGACATCGAGCACTGCCATGATGAAGGGCTCCAACGCGGCCCACCCCATTTCCATCGCCATACCCATCGCGACGAGAGCCTTGGTTCGAGCATCAGCCTCGTCGAGCCCGCGTTGCGCAGTCAGGTGATCGAGAGCACCACGAGGGATCGATGCTCCAGCATCAATTTCGGTGGCTGCGAGATCAGTGTCTCCGTCCAACACTGCCCGCACGACGGCACGCAGGTAGCGCTGGTCCTTGACGAGTGCGAGCGGCGCCGGTAACACGTCGCCTCCCGCCTGGTCCTTCGCAAAAGTCTGATGTTCCTCCACCAGGTGTGTCATCGCAGCTTTGAGCAACTGTGACTTTCCTCCGAAGTAATGATGAACGAGACCATGATTGACGCCGGCTCGCTGAGCGATCATGCGCACCGACACAGCTTTCGGACCAATCTCTCCGAGAAGATCGGCCGCCGCTGAAATCAAGAGTTGTTCGACTCGCTCTCGGCCACGAGACGGAATCGATTCGGCGTGGTCATCGATCAGAGTCACGTCACACACCAGATGTGGCGTAATCGATGAGGCTTGCCACCCCTTCACCACCGCGACGTCGAGCAATCAGCGCGTCGAAGTCGACGTCGATACCGATGGGGTTCGCCGAAAACGCCTCCGATGCCATGAACGCAATCGAGTCCTCGACTGACATGCAGTCGATCTGCGCCTCGACCTGATTGCCATCTGGATCGCGGTAGTAGGCGGAGAAATTCATGCCGTGATTGATCGTCCAATAGGGTGCGAGTCCCTTTGCCTTCAGGCGCTCGTAGTGAGCGAAGAGATCATCGAGCGAGGCGTAAGTGAAAGCAAAGTGCTCGACACCAACGGCGTTCTTGTCACGCTCGTGAAGGTGCGGCAGGTTGACGATGGCCAGACGATGGTGCTCGTCGTCGTACGAGAGGAAGGAAATGAAATCGTTGCCATGGCGTACATCAGCTTCGAGAAACTCGGTCCACCAGTCGAGCATCTTCTGATACTGAGCCGTCTTGAGGACCACGTGAGCGAACTTGATCGGTGAGGCCATGAGTGTCTCCTTGATTCCCAGACAACGGACCATGTGCCACTCTTTTTAGTCAGTTGTCTAACTCCTGTTACAGTCTGCCCAATGACTCTTCGCTTCGCAAATATGGGAGGGCGTTCGGCTCTCGTGAATGCCGACGGCACCCGGTATCTGGATCTCGAAACTGCCTCGAGTGGAAATTTCTCCCCCGAGCCGATGGACGCGTTCTCACGCTGGGACGCACTTCGTGCTTTTCACGCTGGACTTGCACCATCAGCGTTCGACACAGGTCCGTCGATCGATGCATCTCTACTCGGTGCACCATCACCAATGCCGTACCAGGTGTTCGGAATCGGATTGAACTACCGCACACACGCCGAAGAGTCCGGTATGCCGATTCCGGCGAGCCCGCTGACCTTCACGAAGTTCACGAGCTCGATCGCAGCACCAAATACCGACATCGAACTCGGCTCGTCCACTGTCGACTGGGAAGTCGAACTCGTGGTCGTCATCTCAAGTGGTGGCCGCGACATTTCCGTGGACCGAGCATGGGACCACGTCGCCGGCGTGGCCGTCGGTCAGGACATCTCTGACCGAACTCTGCAGTTCGCAACTCAACCGCCGCAATTCAATCTGGGCAAGAGCCGACGCGGTTATTCACCATTCGGGCCATGGCTCGTCGACGCATCGAGTCTCGGCAATCGCAACCAATTGCACATGACGATGACACTCAACGGCGAGAAGGTTCAGGAAACTTTGACCGATGATTTGATTTTCGATGTGCCGACGATCATTTCGTACCTGTCGACGATTGTCGAACTTCTCCCGGGTGATGTGATCTACTCAGGCACGCCTGGTGGAGTCGGCATGTCGTTCAAGCCGCCTCGCTTTCTGAAGCCGGGTGATGTCATCGTGTCGACCATCGATGGAATCGGCACGACAACGAACCACTGCGTCTGACCAGCCCTCCCTGAATGGACGTCTCTGCCATGCCCGCCGACTATCGTCACTAACCATGACATTTCGACGACAATTCCCTCTTGCCCTGTGCACATCCATCTTGGTCCTTGCGTCTTGCGGAGGTGGGTCAGCGAGCGAATCCGATGCCGACGGTGCGACATCGGGCGACTCCGATTCGCAGACTTTCGAGGGTGTGCTTGGAAGTGTCGTCAACGCGATCGAGGCGAATGACTACACATGTCAGCCAGAAAGCATGGCGATGACATCGGCGACGCGAGCGATTTGCAACACATTTTCTTCAATTGGAGTTTCTGCCTTCACGTGGGCAGATGCCGAAACGCTCGATACGGAGATCGACTCAGAGATCATGTGCACGAGCGACTCACACCTCGGCGAGATTCGCTACCTACGAGGTGACACTTGGGCAGTGAGCGCGTTCTCCCTGTCGGAATCGACTGAAGAGAAATCAACGGAGATCGACGCCGTGCTGTCTGCATTGCAGACCGAACTTGGCGGTGACCTCTCTTCCAAGCCCTGCGGCTGATTTGGAGGATCGGGCTTCGGCTCAGTGAGTCGAAGGCAGGGCACGGTCGCACGAGATCTTCCTCTGTTTCAACAACGCGAACACGTCAGGGTTCCACCCAGGTTTACTGATGTGTTCAAGTCAACGGACTTCAACACGGTTGGCACCAACGCCGGCGGGTCATCACCAAAGATCATTGCCCCCGAGGGTGCGCGGATCGTGACCAAAGTTGGCAGAGCCTCAGTTGTCATTCTCCTGACCGCCGCTTCCCGTCCATCCGTCGTCGTGAAACGAGGTTCGAGCAACCAACTCGGAGAGACCCGGACTGAACGTCGAGGTGGTATCCAATGCACCCGAACCGGTCCCCGACGTGAAGGCCGGCTGATGCAAGTAACCGTCGGGCATCGGACATCAGATGATGAACAACGTCCGATTGGGCAGTTTTCTCGATCATGAGATCCTTTCGGGCTACGAATTCCGAATCGGTAGCCTGAGACTCTTATGGAACGCTTCGGCCTGGTCGGTCTCCCCAACGCGGGCAAGAGTTCGTTGTACAACGCTCTCACGGGAGGCGGGGCGCTCGCCGCTCCCTACGCCTTTGCCACCAAGGATCCGAACGTCGGTGTCGCAAAGGTGCCGGACGACCGACTCGACCGCCTGGCTGAGATGTCGAAATCGAAGAACGTCATTCATGCATCGGTTCAGGTGGTCGACATCGGCGGTCTCGTCGAGGGTGCAAGCAAGGGTGAAGGGCTTGGCAACAAGTTCCTCGCCAACATTCGCGAAGTCGACGCCATCGTGTTCGTGCTGCGGGCCTTCGAAGACGACGACGTCCCCGGCCCGTCCGATCCGCTCGAACACCTCCGCGTCGTCGAGATCGAGCTTGCTCTCGCAGACCTCGAGACAATCGACAAGCGGCTCAATCAAGCCACACGCCAAGCCAAACTCGACAAGGGCGCAGCCGGTGAATTGGAAGCGCTGCAAGCCGCATACGACGCGCTCAGCCAAGGACTCCCCATCTACCGTGCTGGTCTCAGTGCAGACTTACAAGAAGTCTTGAAGCCGTACTTCTTGCTCACGAACCGCCCCGTTCTTGCAGTCGTCAACGTCGGCGAGAACGAACTCGACAAGATTCCAGCGGTCGAGCAGCGTGTCCGTGACGAGTTCGCGTCAGCAGGTTCGAATGTCGAGGTCATCGGCATGTGCGTGCAACTCGAAGCAGAGGCCGCCACCATCGTCGATCCTGTCGAGCGCGCCGAAATGCTCGAGGGTTTCGGCCTCGGAGAAGGTGCGTTGTTCCGAATGGTTCGTAGCGCCTATCACCTGCTCGGTCTGCGGACGTACTTCACCACCGGAGAGAAGGAGTCTCGTGCTTGGACCTTCTATGCCGGCTCGACCGCTCCCGAATGTGCGGGACGCATCCACAGCGACTTCCAACGCGGGTTCATCAAAGCCGAAGTGATCCATTGGGACGAACTGCTCGAAATCGGCTCGTGGACGAAAGCCAAAGACCTCGGCAAGATCCGCGTCGAAGGCAAGGAGTACTTCCCTTCCGACGGCGATGTGATGGAGTTCCGGTTCAACGTCTGATCACGATGGTGAGGGGTTCGATGCGAGTCGCGCCACCTAACATCGCCCCATATATATGAATGCGGTATCCACGAATCCGAGCCGGTTCCCATCCGGGCATGCCTGGCTCGTGAATGGTGGTCGAGTACTGGCCAGTGCCGAAGTTGCTTCGAGTCGGCGAGACCGTCGCAACGGGCTCATCGGGCGACAGGAACTCGAGGGTGCGCTCGTCATCCCACAGTGTCGATGGATTCACACCATAGGTGTCAGATTTCCGATCGACGTGGCCTATCTCGATGCGGATGGAACGGTGCTCAAAACGGAAACCCTCGGTCGATTCCGATTCGGTGCACCCGTGCCGCACGCGTGCACGGTCATCGAGGCATGCAGTGGAGCGTTCGAGCGTTGGGGTCTGCGAATCGGCGACTTCATCGAGGTGCGGCCGGCCGACCAAGCTGGCTCGTGAGCCGAACCATGGATCGACGATGAGTTCGCTGATCCTCGTCGCCACTCCGATCGGCAACATGGGCGATCTGTCGGATCGAGCACGTACCGCTCTGGCGAATGCAGATCTCGTCTGCTGCGAGGACACTCGACGAACCGGAATGATGTTGCACAACCTCGGCATCGATGCGACGCTGATGCGCGTCGACGAACACTCCGAACATGATGCGATCCCGCGGGTGCTCGATGCGTTACGCGACGGCCGGACGGTCTGTCTCGTGAGTGACGCCGGCACGCCAGGTATCAGCGACCCCGGATCGAGGCTCGTTGCCGCTGCAATTGACGGCGGTTTTCCGGTGTCCGCAATTCCCGGACCGGCCGCGCTGATCATGGCTCTCGTCATCAGCGGTCTACCGACCGAGCGTTTCGTCTTCGAAGGCTTCCTCGATCGCCGCGGCAAAGAGAGACAGACGCAAATCGAGTTCTTGAGGCGTCATCCCTACACCGTGGTGCTCTACGAAGCCCCGCATCGTCTGCTGCGGACCCTCGAGGATCTCATCGCGAACTGTGGGGGCGATCGTCGCGTTGCGATCTGTCGTGAGTTGACGAAAATGCACGAAGAGATATGGCGGGGTGCGCTCAGCGGTGCGCATGAACATTTCACGGTGAACGAGCCCAAGGGTGAGTTCGTGATCGTGCTTGCTGGCGCTCCCCCAGCAGGTCCCGCCTCTCGAGAAGTTGTCGATGCACGCATCGAGCAGTTACTCGGCGAAGGACTGAGAACGAAGGACATCGCCAAGCAGGTGGCCGACGAGTTCGAGCTCATCGTCAAGAACGTCTACTCCCGGGTTCTCGAGCTCGCAAGGGATCAGTCCGAGTAACACGACTCGCGGAATCCGTGCCACACCCCCTTGACATGGTTGGGGCATGAGTACATCAACGATGGTCACATTGTCCGTTCCCGAGAGAAACGTTCTTACCGCCAATTCTCTCCCCGAACTTCTCGCATATCTGTTCGAGTTGCATCGAGCGCGAGCTGTGTTGGACCTACTTGAAGAGGCGATCACGGAAGAGTTGGCAAAGCGTGTCGCTTCTGGGGAGGTCAGTGATGCCCGTGGTGCGCAGATTGAGTACGAATGTCGTTGAGGAGATTTGTCCTACTGTGCCACACCCCCTGGACATGGTTATCGCATGAAAGCGGCAGAGATGGTCACGGTGGGTGTGCCCAGGTTGGAGAACCTGTCTGGGTGCGCGGTGCCGGATTTGCGCGAGTGTCTCGATCGGTCGAGGCGCGCGCGGGCTGTGCTGGACGCGTTCGATGTGCAGGTCGCTCGCTTGTTGCATGAGTCGGCTGTCCGTACCGGCAGAGATGCGCGCTGGACTCAGCACGAAAATGGCAGGCCATCGCTGGAGTGCAGTAAGACCTCGAAAAATTCTGATTCTCATTCGCCGTTGCCGACTGACTTGTTCCCACATTCATGTATGTCGAACGTGGATGTGCGTGGGGTGAGTGTTGCGACGTGTGGCGTGGTCTCGCGGGTTGCGTGGTCG
>JBIIKC010000045.1:0-7623 GCA_044233375.1 Ilumatobacteraceae bacterium | reverse complement strand
CCCAACATGCACTCGAGCGTAGATGTTGCGTTCAGCGAACCCCGCCTCATCGAGGCCCCTCGGATTTCGATATCCTGCCGGCGTCGTGCCAGATCAGAATCTCAGCGCTCAGGTCCCTCCTCCTGGCGCGCACGGCGGAGATTCATGGAGCCTTGCGAAAGCTCTGAAGGTCGATCCTGCGCAGATCATCGATCTCTCTGCAAGCATGAACTCCTTCGCTCCGCCCGTGAGTGACATCGTTGCTCGCATCGCACTCGATCGACCCGAGGTGATCGGTCGATATCCCGACGAGCACGAAGCGACGAAGGCCCTCGTCGACGCACTCGACATCGACGCCGAATGCCTGGTTCTCACCAACGGCGCATCGGAGGCAATCTCTCTCGTGGCAGCAATCGAAGTCACCGGAGACGTGGTAACTCCCGAATTCTCTCTCTACGAACGACACCTCCAACATCGAATATCGGGGGCTCCACGATGGCGCTCGAATCCGTCGAACCCCACGGGTCTCCTCGCCGATATTTCTGATTCTGCCCATGTCTGGGACGAAGCCTTCTTTCCGATTGCCACCGGCACATGGACGCGCGGTGATCTTGCAAGTTGGCGACTCGGTTCATTGACAAAGCTCTGGTCTTGTCCCGGTTTGCGCCTCGGCTTCGTCATTGCTCCAACCCCTGAACAAGCCGACTCCGTTCGCCGTTTGCAGCCCCGCTGGTCAGTGAATTCTCTTGCGCTTGCGGCACTCCCCGAGTTACTGGAACTTACGGATCTTCCAAAATGGAGAGAGTCCATTCGAACACTTCGCATCGAATTCATGTCTCGTCTCATCGAACTCGGATTCGTCGTGCACGACACCGATTCGAACTGGCTACTCGTTCACCGCGCTGGACTACGCGAGGCCCTTGCCTCGCACCTGGTTCTGGTTCGGGACTGTACGTCGTTCGGTCTCGACGGCGTAGCTCGTGTTGCTCTCCCCAAACCTGAACAGATGGAAGAAGTTCTGCGGGCATTCGAGATCGTCGGACCATGACTGCTCTCGGAACCGCAGGCGGCATAACAATCGATCACATCTTCGGTGAGCCTCCCGCAGCCTTACATCCAGTTGCCCACTTCGGTTCGATCATGCAGACATTGGAGCGTGGCACCTATCGAGACCGCCGTGTGAACGGAGTCGGCCATCTACTCACGGGAATCACAATTGCTGCGAGCGCGGGAATTCTCACTCGCCACGTATTCGGCCGACATGCGAGCACCGCACTTGCTGTTTCGATCTGTGCAGCTGGTCGAATGCTCGATGAAGAGGCCCGTCATGTTGCGAACCATCTCCGTGAAGGTGACATCGTTTCGGCGCGTCAGCGCATCCGATCACTTGTCGGGAGAGACAGCGATGCTCTCGACGAGGAAAAGCTCGCTCGCGCGGTGATCGAGTCAGTCGCAGAGAACCTGGTCGATGCGGTAACTTCCACAGCCTGGTGGGGGACCTTCGCCGGTTCGACTGGTGCCTTCGTCCATCGTGCTGTCAACACACTCGATGCAATGGTTGGCCACCATGATGAGAGATACGAGAAGTTCGGGTGGGCATCGGCACGGTTTGATGACATTCTCAACTACCTTCCGGCGCGAGCAACTGCCCTCGCAGTCTGTGTTGCTCGCCCCAGTCGGGCGCGACATGTGTGGTACATCGTGAGAAGGGATGGGCACCGTCATCCGTCACCGAACGGAGGAATCGTGGAGGCAGCGTTTGCCGCTGCTCTCGACATCAGACTGGGCGGAGTCAACCAGTACCGGGGGAGCGTCGAGGATCGAGGTTTCCTCGGTGACGGTCGAGCTCCCTCGGTCGCTGACATCGAAACGGCCCTCCGTCTCCGCCGAGACACCACAGTGATCACCGTTGGAGCCAGCTGCCTGATCTCGATGCTCCGACTGATGAGCAAGCGGACATTCGGCATGAAGAATGCTGCTTGCCGCATGTCTGGATGGCGCGCGTCAGCAGTTTTCTGAGGAGGCCTATCGCCGTAACCTGCCAGTGTCATGAAATTGGGCCGAAACGATCTTGCCGCCCACCTCAGGTCCCTCGAGGCGGAATCGATCCATATCTTGCGTGAAGCCGTAGCCGAATCCGCCAAGCCGGTCATGCTGTATTCGATCGGCAAGGACAGTTCGGTGATGCTGCATCTTGCGCGAAAAGCCTTTGCCCCGGGACCGATCCCCTTCCCCCTTCTGCACGTTGACACCACATGGAAGTTCCGTGAGATGTACGCGTTTCGCGAGTTGATGGCCGATCGCTACCAGGTCGAGATCATCCGACACGTGAACCAGGACTGCGTCGAGCGGAACATCAATCCGTTCGACCATGGGTCGTCGATGCACACCGACCTCTGGAAGACCGAAGGGTTGAAGCAGGCACTCGACTCATATGGTTTCGATTTGGCATTCGGCGGTGCCCGACGCGACGAGGAGAAGAGTCGGGCCAAGGAACGGGTGTTCTCACTTCGATCGGCGAATCACCAGTGGGACCCGCGAGCTCAGCGACCTGAACTCTGGAACCTCTACAACGCCCGCCACTCTGCCGGTGAGTCGCTGCGGGTCTTTCCGTTGTCGAACTGGACGGAGTTGGATGTGTGGGAGTACATCCGAGCCGAGGAGATCCCCGTTGTACCGCTGTACTTCGCCGAGGAGCGACCGGTGGTCGAGCGTTCGGGGACGTGGATCATGGTCGATGACGATCGCATGCGTCTCGAACCTGGAGAGCAAATACAGATGCGTCGAGTGCGATTCCGAACCCTCGGCTGCTACCCACTCACTGGCGCCGTCGAGTCCGACGCCCGAACGCTCGATGAGATCATCGATGAAATGAGGTCGAGCGAATTCAGTGAACGTCAAGGGCGACTCATCGACCATGACGGAGCGGGATCGATGGAGAAGAAGAAGCAAGATGGCTACTTCTGACAACGTGGAGTCCGATCTCGCCCGCATCCTCACCTGCGGCAGCGTCGACGACGGCAAATCGACTTTGATCGGTCGACTTCTCTTCGAATCGAAGGCGGTGTTCACCGATCATCTGCGGGCCCTCGAGATCGATTCACGCAAACATGGCACTCAGGGTGAGCAACTGGATCTTGCCCTCCTCCTCGATGGTCTTCAGGCAGAACGCGAACAAGGAATCACGATTGATGTCGCCTACCGACACTTTGCGACTCGTAAGCGACGGTTCATCCTGGCCGACGCACCCGGCCACGAGCAGTACACGCGCAACATGGTCACTGGCGCGTCGACCGCCGACATTGCGATCATTCTTGTCGATGCCCGCAAAGGACTACTTCGACAGACGAAGAGACACACGTTGATTGTCTCCCTCCTCGGAGTTCGCTCCGTGGTGCTCGCTGTGAACAAGATGGACCTCGTCGATTGGTCGCGCGATGTCTTCGAAACGATTGCGGATCGGTACCACGAGATGGCTTCTGGCCTTGGGATCGATTCCGTGAAGGCAATTCCGGTCAGTGCCCTGATGGGAGACAACGTTGTCGAAGTGTCGCAGTCGATGCCGTGGTATTCGGGCTCGACAGTTCTCGCCACATTGGAAAAAGAGCCTGTTCACCGCTATCTCCACGACTCAAGTTTTCACTTGCCCGTGCAATGGATCAATCGACCCAACGCCGATTTCCGTGGTTTTTCGGGAACTATTGCGTCAGGAACGATACGCATCGGAGATCCCGTTCTCGTCCAGCCGTCAGGTGTCGCATCCGTCGTCTCGGACGTACTCAACCCGAATGGCTCGACGAACGAGGCGTCCGCTGGAGAGACTGTCACGCTCGTCCTTGCCGATGAGGTCGATGTCGTTCGCGGCGACATGATCAGCAGCGCATCGAGACCAGCCGAGTCGGCAGATGTCTTTCAGGCAACGCTCGTGTGGATGCACGAAGAGCCGTTACTACCCGGACGTACGTATCTCGTGAAGCTCAACACGCGCACGGTGACGGCAACCTTTCATCGCATCAAGTACCTCATCGATCCCGAGACTCTCGAACATGTGCCAGCCGATTCGATGTCCATGAACGACATAGGGGTCTGCACTTTTTCGACCGTGCGCCCCTTGAACTTCGAGCCCTATCGAACCAACAGGACGATGGGCGGATTCATCGTCATCGACCGACATTCGAATGCAACTCTCGGAGCTGGAATGATCGAGCATTCGATGCGCCGGTCGGAGAACATTCAGTGGCAAAACGTCGACGTCGACAAGGAAGCCCGCTCTTCGCTTGCCGGTCACAAGCCATGCATCATCTGGCTGACCGGGTTGTCGGGTTCGGGCAAATCGACGATCGCCAACGCGTTGGAGAAGCGTCTTTTTGCAGCGGGAGTGCGCACGTACCTTCTCGACGGCGACAACTTGCGACACGGCCTGAACCAGGATCTCGGTTTCACTCCTGCAGATCGTGTGGAAAACATTCGTCGTGCGGGCGAAGTCGCTCGATTGATGGTGGACGCCGGCCTCGTCGTCATCTGCGCGTTCATCTCACCGTACGAAGCCGAGCGCAACATGGTGCGTTCGATGGTCGGCGCTGATGAGTTCCTCGAGATCTTCATCGACACACCCCTCGATGTGCTCGAGACCAGAGATCCGAAAGGTCTCTATGCGAAAGCTCGAGCAGGCAAGATCACGAACTTCACGGGAATCGATGCGCCTTACGAGGCACCAACCGATCCGGACCTGCGTATCGACACCACTGCATCAACGATTGACGAATCCGTTGAAGCGATCGTCGATGTCTTGACGTCGAAGCAGATCATTGACGTATGAATTGATTGATGGGTTGACCGATCCCAGCCAGGCCCGAAATACTTTCCGACAAACTTCGAACATCCGGAAAAATCGCTCGAGATCTGAGAACTCGAGATCTAGCGTCAATGTCTCATAACGCACGTGAAGGACCTGAATCCCGGCAATGAGCCCTTCAATCTGCGCGTAGGTCCGATTCTTCTGTTCCTCGTGTGCAAGGAATCCTTCCCAGGTTTCGAACGACGTTCCCCCTTCGAAGCACAATGACTCGAATTCCGGGAATGGCGAAGACTGCATTCGATTCGTCATCGGATACTTGTCGCCGTATTACCTTGCTTCCAACGCAGCGGTGTCCACTATCGACGAAGTACGTCGACTCGAGAATTTCTCCTACTGCTCGTCCCCTTCGAACATGAGAATTGAAGATCTCTCCGTCGCTCCGGATCGTCGCCCATCTGGAAGACAAGAGATCCATCAACAGTGATGAACCGGACCTCTCAGTCGCAACTACCACGAACGGAATGACGCCAGGGGGAACCGAGTCGTGCTCGACACTCAGCCAATGCACCAACATTTGCCAGATCCTCAACGTCTTCGGCACCGGCCTCATGTCCGAAATCCCGTGTGCAAGTTTCATACGGATGCGAATCAGTAGGGGCCCGTCCTCCCTCGCGCAGGGCAGTAACCCCAGATCAGACGAGACTCGACATCGAGAGCTTCCACGGGTGAACCCGTCGAAACCTACATTGTTAACATCGCACTACTAATCTGAGAAGGCACTAAAACCTGGACCTCGACCAGTCCTGACCGACCACGGGCGCCCCTTGCACGCTTCCACGATTCCCGACATGCTTTCTGCGACACGCAGGCGCTACCCCGACTCGATTGCTCTCGAGAACGGCGAAGGAACGGTGTCGTTCACCTACAGCGAACTCGAGCAAGGCGCGGAACTTTGGTCTCGGTCGCTGTCGTCGATCGTTTCTCCCGGCAACCGCATCGCAGTGATGATGGAGGGCGGAGTCACGCTGTCGAGATGGATCCTCGCAGTCATGTGGAGACATTCCGTCGTTCCTTTGCGGCCCGACCTCAGCGAAGATGACCTTCGCCGTTACTTGGAGGTCACCCAGTCGCGTTACCTGCTCACGCCTTCCACGAGCGAGGCACTTGGACAATTGTGCAGCGACATCGGCGTCGCAGTTCTCTCACCCGAAACGGTGACTGACCTCGATCCACGATCTCCGGATGAGATCGAGTCTCCCACCGATACTTCGGTCGCCGTCGTTCTCCTCACGTCAGGAAGCACTGGCAAACCCAAGGTTGTTCCGCTCACACACAAGAACTTGCTGACTTCGACGCGCGACATGGCGCGTGCACTCGACCTCTCCGAATCGGATCGTTGTCTCGTTCAGTGGTCGCAATACCACATCGGTGGACTGATCGATCATTTGCTCGCACCTCTGTCGACAGGCGGAACGATCATCAATGGCGGCAGCTTCTCGCTCGAGGTGATGAAGAGGCTCCTGAAAACGGCTCGTCCAACCTGGACACAGTTCGTGCCTGCAACTCTCGATGAAACTCTTCGCGACAGTGAGCGACAATCTGCTCCTCTCGCTCCCAACACATTGCGTTTCATTCGTTGTGTCGCAGCGCCGATGAACGAAGAACTGTGGGAACGTGCCGAGCGCGCTCTCGATTGCCCGCTTCTCCACGCTTATGGCATGACCGAAGCATCCCCCCTCGTGACGGCAACACCCCTCGGACTTGCGCAGCGAACGCGTGGTTCGACGGGCAGGTCGGTCGGACCAGAGATTCGCATCGTCGATGAAAACGATCATCCACTTGGACCTGGCATCGAAGGTTCGATCCAAGTGCGGGGAGCCAATGTCTTCGACGGTTACGAGGGTGAGCCGGATCTCAACGAAGCCACATTCATCGATGGTTGGTTCCGCACCGGAGATCTCGGCTATCTGGACGCGGACGGCGAGCTCTTCGTCAGAGGACGCGAAAAGAACATGATCAATCGCGGAGGCGAGAAGGTCAATCCGATGGAAGTCGAGGATGCGCTCAGACGCCACCCGTCGGTCGCTGATGTCGCAGTCTTCGGACTTCCTCATCGCAGACTCGGCCACATCGTTGCTGCGGCGGTCACAGTGACAACGAATGTCGACTCTGACGACATCTTGGCGTTCGCTGCAGAAGTTCTCACGCCACACAAGGTTCCGGCACAGATTCTGATGCTCGATGAGTTGCCCAAACTCGGAGTCGGAAAAGTGGATCTTGCGCGACTCGTGGAGATTTCACAGTCTCGGGAGACCCGGTACTCCCACACGTATCGAAGCACCACCGAAAAACTGATTGCAGCGATTTGGGCCGATGAACTCGGTGCCGAGAACCTTTCGCCCGAAGTTCCCTTCTCTGTTGCGGGCGGAGATTCTCTCTCGGCGATCCGGGTCGTTGCCGAAGTGGAGCGAGCTTTTGAAGTTCGCGGATGTTCCAATGAGCTCATTCGCACACGAACGATCAGAGAGATGGCTGCGAGGATCGAATCTCTCGTCGGCGAAGCAGTTCCATCTCCTGCTGCGGTGTCGAAATGGCGGCCGACACAAATCCGGTGGGACAACAGCCTCGGAGTCGACGACTTTGCGGATCGCATCGCGTTGGCAGGTACCGACATCGACCGTCAAGCCGAGCAACAAATGGCATTCACTCATCTCTGCCCTCACGAGATCGATGAACTCATCGACAGTCTCGTTCGACGACAGTTCGACCTCCCTGCGATGTGTCCCATGTTGATCGAGCTCCGACCCACTCGCGATCGTCAGCGCTCATCTTCCACGTGGATTCGA
>JBIIKC010000034.1:0-8753 GCA_044233375.1 Ilumatobacteraceae bacterium | reverse complement strand
GCCAGAAGCAACTGTCGACTTCGATGGTGACGAGGATCCGGCGACGTTCCACCTCGCCGTTTTCGATCGATCACTTTCGATCGTTGCTGTCAGTTCTTGGATGGAGCGCCCGCTGATCGACGAACCGTCACACCGGTCCATCCAATTACGCGGAATGGCGACAAAAGCCGAGCTTCAGGGTTTCGGATTGGGTGCGCGTCTTCTCGAAACCGGCTGTCGCAATGCTCGAGAGAACTCCATCGACCTGATCTGGGCAAATGCTCGTGACTCGGCCTTGAACTTCTACCTCAGAAACGGGTTCGAAATCATCGGTGATGGCTTCATCGAGAACGTGACTGGTCTTCCACACCACCGGGTGCGTCGCATCCCGTGAGGATCGAGATCGAGATCGTGTTCGCCGATCTCGATCTCGATCTGCACACAGGTGCACATGGATCGACTCATCCAGGTCCTACGGGGGATCGACGAAGTCGAAGTGGCACGAGCACGAAGTCTTGCGGGAAACGAGACGTGGAAAGGCCCTCGTGCCGATGCAGTCCGAGAAGACTTGAGACGAATACATCTCTTCTTGTCGGATGCCATCGAACTCGCCGTTCACCATCGTTCCTCCCGCCAGTATTCGATCGATATTGATGCCTCTCACAGCCAATGGGATTTCTGACATTCGATCCAGATCGACTTGTGCTGCTCGATCAAGCGCTCGACCAAGCTGCGGAGCGCCTCGAGAATCTTCTCCACTTGCCGATGGACGATGAGATCTCTCGATGCATTCGGTCGGCACGAGATCTCACCCGCGTGCAACAGACGCGCCTCGCGCATGCACTGTCGAACATCGATTCACACACCCAGACTCCAACGTGCTCGACAATCCCCACGCTGGTTCAGCAGTACTCGATCTGGGCACATGAGTCTCCACTCCTTCTTCCCGGTCGTCCCGTGTCTGATTCCGATCATTGGTGGACCCAGGCCACAACGGACGATTCGACTCGCAGTGACGACCTCCTGCGGAATCTGGGCTGCGACGCCGATCCTCGACGTGCAGGTCACTTGATCGATTCATTGGAGGACATAGAAGTCCTGGTCTTCGGGACGAGCGATCTACGTCTCGTCGAGGACGTTTGGATCCGGGGGACCGATCCGACGACCACTCCATCGAGCGTGGCGCTGCAACGCATCCACCGACTACTCGACGTTGTGTACGACGAACGACCCTGGGAGCGCGGACTCGCCACAGGATCGATCGACCCTGTCGAGCGTTCACGCCGAGAGCTGCAACTGCGCGATCTCGCCGCTCGAGTCGTTGCACCCTGGCAATTGGAAGTGAGCAGACCCCACGGCGAGCAGACACGATCGATCGCCGAGGGAGCACAGCGGCTCCACCAACTCTCTCGATCGGACTCGACGGCTGACATTCTCCTCGCGGGTCTGCCGAGAGCCGTCCTGCTTTCCTTGTCGGATCTTCCTCTCGATCCTGTCGAGCGTGTGCAAAGAATCGACTCGGTAGCCCATGCCATCGGGACTTCACTCGAGATCCGTCGGATGTCCGAAGTCGAACGAGCCGAGTCCACCTCCGACCTCGACACTTTTCGACAAGTCATCGAATCACTTGCTATCGACGGTCCATGGCCGATCTCACTCGTCGTCGAAGCAGGGGCCGACTGGGTGGACGAATATCTCGACACGTCGGATGAAAGAATTCGGCAGGCAACCATGGACACTCTCACGCAACGTCAAGTTCTTGCGTCCATCGCAGTCGTTGCAGTCGCATCGTCGGTGATGTCCCATGTGCAGCGGAATCACCAGGCTCGAAATGACATTCGCTCCGGCAGACCGGTGATGTCGATTCCTGGAGGTCTCGCAGCGGAACTCCGACACACGTACCAGGCGATCGACAATGCCGCTGGACGAGGATCGAGCCTTGCCCAATTGACGTCGACGAGATTTCGCTGACGAGTCGACGGCGTGGTCATCCCAACTGGAATGGCGTCGACAATCGCACGACCCGAGCCGGAGACACCTGCACCAGGAGTTCGAGAGTCCAAGGTCCGTCCTCGAGAATCGCCACAGTCCCGACGAAGTGATTCGGCCCGAGATTCTCGACATCGACGGTCACAGGCGGGATCTCTCCCGCCGATTCGGTGATACGAATGTCGAGGGCATCCACCGGATCGAGAGTTCCTCCAGGAGTGACGATCGTGACGTGGATCTCATTCGGGCCGATTCTTCCCGGAGTCACGGTGACGTTGGCAATGATCTCGTCCTGTGCGAGATTCACAGACAGAACCTCCGGCGTCGCCGCCACTCGAGGAGGGGATGACACCATCACCGAAGTCGAAGCGATGATGGAAAGGGCGACGGCGAATTCGATACCGACGAGTCGGCGGAGAGGCGCGGTTGCATCTGCGAGCACGGTCCAACGTGCCACGAGAGCAATGGTGACCACAACGAGAACCACGGACACCTTGACGAGCAGAGCCCGACCCCACTCGGTCGACGTGACGTCTTCGACATCGTCGAGGAGGTGCCACGACTGCCACAACCCCGTCACGATTGCAAGCGGGATCGCAATCGTGGCCGTTCGTGAGTGTGCGCGAGCGAACTTGCGGTCCGTACCTGCAACGATCCCGATGAGACCTCCGAGCCACAGCACGATCGCCCCGAGATGCACGAAGTCGACGGCCGCTGCAATCGACGCTGGAGACGAAGCACTCGGATGGCCAGTGGCGGAGAACGTCAAGAGAATGCCACCACCGACCAAGGCAACCGATGACCGCCACCACGACATTGCGGTGGCCGGTACCGCAGACTCGCGAGACTGAACTCGATCTTCTTCGAGATCCGAGATCGCTGACCGTCGTGCAACGAGTACGAGTACGAGAAGGGTGACGAGGAGCCCGATTCTTCCTGCAATGCCCTGACCGAGTCGAGTCGACAAGACGTCGATAAAGGACGACCCGTTGAAGACGTCGGACCAACCCCGACCCGAGGCGTAGAGACCTTGTGTTGCGTACTGCACGATGGATCCGATGAGGGCAACCAACGTCCCCGCAATGACGATTCGCCAGCGTCGAGCACCGATCGCCACCGCTATCGCCAGCGTTCCCAATGCTCCAGCCAATCCGAGGTAGGTGACGGACCGTGCGATATGCCGAACCACACCGATGCCGCTCGCCGCCTGATCCGAGTAGGAGAATCCGGAGAGCAGCTCGTCTGGCGTGACAGATGTCGAGGTTGTACCGATCTGAAACGTGAAAGCACCCTGCGCAATGTGCCCGTCCTGGGAGAGCGCCCTCCAGGCAACCAGATACAAGCCCGGATCGAGGCGAGGGAGATCGCGGACTTCGATGCGATCCGAGGCTGGAGCACTCGGCTCCGGGATGACAACTGCCTCTCGGCGCTGATCGAAGACTTCTATGGATCCATCGACTCGACTCACCGGCTCGGAAAAAATGAGAATGATGTCTCGCGGAGATTGTTCGAGGGTGGACGACGGCGCCGGAGTCGACGATTCAAGATTGGCGTGAGCATTTGCTGGAAGAGCAGGGGCAAGGACAGATATCGACACGCACAGAACTGTCGCGAACAGGAGTTTTGCGTGCCTCACAGCAGACCGGCCGCCATCACGCCGGGGATCTGGTGACGCCCGAGAAGCCAAGCGAGTCTCCATCGATCTTCCAGTTGCGCAACATCTGAAGGCAAAGTGTTCATCCCCATCGATCCTCGAGCACTCCACTGCATCGTCCACACCCGCACATCACGGCGCACGTAGCCATCGGACCACGATTCCGGACCATTGAAACCTAGTTCTTGGATCCCCAGATCACCCATATGAACTTCGACCTCCCGCCAACGACGTAGCGGCAGATCTGCGATCGAAACCAACGCACCCGAGGTCGTTTCCGCTCGGCCGAGCCACGCATCTCTCCCTTGCGTCCACGTTCCCTCGAGGCGATGGATCGCCTCTCGTAAACGCTGGATGTGCTCGAGTGCCGTCAGACGGGCGTCACGTTCGATCGCCAATGCCCTTTCCTCTGCACCACCCGGGTACTGACGACCGATTCGACCCGCTTCGGCCTCGGTGAACAACCTCGCAAAACTCAAAGCGTGCAAGGTGAGGTGAGCGAGCACATGTCCGACGGTCCAATCCGGCAAGCGGGATGGTCTCGCAATGTGCTCATCCATGAGCCCCGTCGAATCGATTGGATCGAGGTGCTGCAAGAGGACTTGATGTGCCCTAGCTGCTCCCGCAACGTCGTCATCGATCATGCAAGAGGCATCGTACGACGCGGGACCACCACGACAGTGCCATCGTCTTCACGATGAACTGAGACCGTCACACCGTAGAACTCGGACAGTGTTTCCGCCTTGAGTACGACGTCGGCCGCCCCCGACGCGACACAATGACCGTGGTGAAACAGGGCGAGTCGGTCGCTGTACAAACCAGCCAACGTCAAATCGTGCATTGCAGACACGATCGTCAGTCCGTTCTGGCGACGCAACTGGTCGACGAGTTCGAGAGCGTATTGCTGGTGTCCGATATCGAGTGCACTCGTCGGCTCGTCGAGAAGCATGATCGGAGCCTCTTGAACGAGCGCACGCGCAATGATCACGCGTTGGCGTTCTCCTCCCGACAGAGTGGAAAGTCGACGCTGGGCAAAGGCCCCGAGCTCGAGTCGTTCGAGGACATCGGCAACCATCGCACGGTCGTGACGCGACTCACTGCCGAAATATGGGACGTAGGGATTCCTTCCGAGCAGGACATATTCGAAGACGGTCATACCCTCCGGCCACGAGGGAGCCTGCGGAATGTGGGCCACCAAGGCGGCCCGCCGACGTGGCGATCGCGTCCTCAGTGGCGAACCATCGACGAGCACCTCACCCGTGTGGTCGATCAAGCCGGCTGCGGAGCGAAGCAATGAGGATTTTCCAGCTCCATTCGGTCCGATCAAACACAGCCACTCTCCCGGTTGCACCGTGTCCGAGAAACCTGAGACGGCGCAAGCCGAGTTGTAGTGAACCGTGACGTTTCGGAACGTGAGTGATGCACCGCGCGAAGCTGATGTCATTGCGCGGCCTCATGACGTGAGCGAAGGACAAGGATGAAGAACGGAGCACCCAAGAAGGCCGTCACCACGCCGATCGGAGTTTCTGCCGGGTCTGCAAGGATCCGCCCCGGGATGTCGGCGATGATCAAGAAACTCGCTCCAACGAGAACTGTCAGCGGCAGCAGTTGTCGATAACTCGTTCCGGCCACAAGCCTGACGAGATGCGGCACCACGATGCCGACGAATCCGATCAGACCGCTCACACTCACGACGGCAGATGTGCCCAGCGTTGCAGCGATGACGACGACCAGTCTCACTCTGTCCACGCGTGCCCCGAGCGTGCGCGCCTCCTCGTCACCCACTCTGATCACGTCGAGCACTCGCCGATGCCACAGAAGAACGAACGAGCTGACCGCCACATATGGAAGAACGAGACGTACGTCGTGCCACGTCGCGGTCGACAGTCGTCCGAGAATCCAGCTGTACACCTGCCTCACGACGTCAGAGTTTCGTTGGAGAAGGAATGTTTGTACCGCAGTTGCAAGAGAAGCGACCGCCACTCCTGCCAACACGAGTGTCGCCGACGCCCGCGATGCCCCGAATGCTGCACCGACTGCATAGGTGACGAGAACTGCCACCAGACCCCCAGCGAAGGCTGAAAGCGGCAGCGGGTCGATCCACCAGGAGGACGTGGCCGATCTGTTGACGATGATGACCATCGTGGCGCCGAGACCCGCTCCTGCCGCAACACCCAGCAGATACGGATCGACCAAGGGATTCCGAAAGACACCTTGATACGCAGCGCCCGAAAGCGACAGCATCGCACCCACGATTCCCGCGAGTACAACGCGAGGCATGCGCACCTGCCACAGCACTGCGCTCTCGATCTCACTCGAGCCGGAGTCGACTCCGATCAAAGGCAATCGATCCACGAGTTCGAGCGGCACTCGCCACCATGTGGGACCGGCTGGGCCGATCATGGCTCCGAAGAGAAAGGCGATCATCAGAGTCACACCCGCGCCCGCAAACCACCAGGTTCGGGTCGAACGCACGCGCTCGGCCTGGGCGAGGATGTGACTCGACGAAGTACTCACTGAAATTTCATCCGGCTGCTTGTGCGAGCTGCGAAATCGCTTCTGAGATGAACCTGACGAAGTCCACGACTCGTGGACCCCATCTCGATGCAATGTCGTCATCGAGGGCGATCACGCGACCGTTCTGAACGGCGGTCAAGGTCTGCCAACCTGGACGAGCAGACACCGACTCGGCCGAAACTGCACAACACTTCGTATCGGCGAGGAAGATCAGATCCGGGTTCTGGCTGATGATGAACTCGGCAGACAACTGCGGATAGTCGGACTGATCCTCGGCGGCATCAGCGATGTTTCTGAGACCGAAAAGTCCGTAGACCGAGCCGACAAACGTGTTCGACGTCGCCGTGAAATACGTGTCGTCGAGCTCGTGATAGTACGCAAGAGGAGCCTCCAGTTTCACAGTCGATGCGACGATCTCATCGATCGATGCACGCATCGATGACGCGAGTTCGGTCGCCTCATCGAGTTTTCCGACGCGTTCACCGAGGTCCTCGATCTGCACGAGGACTTCATCGAGATTCAACGGTGCCGGAGTAGCCCATGAGTCGATGCCGACAGAGGCGAGTTGCTCCGCCAGACCGTTGTAATCTTCGCCAATGACGACGAGATCCGGCTCGTACGAGACGATCGATTCGACATTTGGCTCATACCCCGACAACGACGTGACTACTGCCGATGCTTCAGCCGGATGATTCGACATCGCATCGACTGCGACGACCTGCTCTCCAGCACCGATTGCAAACAGAATTTCGGTGTGCGTCGGAGAAAGGCTGACGATTCGTTCGGTTGAACCCGAACCGTCGATATCGCCAACGGAAGTGTCGACTGCTGTCGATTCGACGACAGTCGAACTGGTGTCTTCAGCGGCATTGGATCCGCACGATACGACCGCAGTTGAAATGAACGCGCTGACGAACAGCGCCCGGGTGAGTGATACATGCTTCATGGAAGCCTCCTCATGCTCTGAGGAGGCAAGAGGAGTGCCGAGAGAACGAACTCTCACGCGATCCGCCCTTGCCTCGAGGGTTGGTTTTCGCATGTGGATCAGGCGACCGGACTTGCCGTGACGGACACGGACCACCGTTGCGGGACAGTGCCGGAATCTCACCGGCTTCGCTGTATTCCACACGAACCGGCTATTGCCGGAGAGGCGACAGTATCACAGCAATCTCGAAGAGCGACACTTCCTTCCAACACTCACTCACAGCGCGTCGATTGCAGGCGCAATCAATTTCAGGAACGAGCGACGAGATCACCGATGCGACGAATTCCCTCTTCGAGATCGGCATCACCGAGTGCGAACGAGAAACGTGCGTACCCCGGAGTGCCGAACGCCTCACCCGGAACGATGGCCACTTTTGCCTCCGACAAAATGATGTCGGCCAACTCCATGCTGGACGATGCCACCTTGCCGTTGATCGATCGTCCAAGAAGGCCAGCCACATTCGGATAGCAATAGAACGCACCTTCTGGTGCTCGACATGTGATGCCGGGAATTTCGTTCAGCATCCGATGCATGGTGCGACCGCGTCGTTCGAACGCCGTGCGCATCTCCGCAACAGCAGTCAGATCACCGGAAACCGCAGTCAGTGCTGCAACCTGCGCAACGTTGTTCACGTTCGACGTCGCATGACTCTGGAAGTTGATCGCGGCTTTCATCACATCGGATGGGCCGATCATCCAACCGACCCTCCAACCCGTCATCGCATAGGTCTTTGCGACTCCATTGACGATGATGCACTGATCGGCAACTTCCGGCACGAGAGTCGGCATGCTGCTGAACACGCTGTCCCCGTAGGTCAGATGCTCGTAGATCTCATCGGTCATGACCCAGACACCGCGTTCGACGGCCCATCTGCCGATCTGTTCGACTTCGGCGGGGGTGTACACGCCCCCTGAGGGGTTGTCTGGAGAGACGAACAGCAAGGCTTTCGTTCGCGGAGTGAGAGCGGCTTCGAGTTGTTCGACCGTGACGCGGAATCCTGAGCTCTCGTCGGTATCGACGACAACAGGTGCACCGCCTGCCAATGTCACCGCTTCGGGATATGTCGTCCAATACGGAGCCGGGATGATGACTTCGTCACCCGGATCGCACAGCGCCGCGAGCGCCGTGAACACTGCGTGCTTCCCGCCATTCGTCACGAGAACGTTGCCTGCGCTCGTCGTGAATCCGCTGTCCCGAAAAGTCTTCGCAGCGATGGCCTCGCGCAATTCGGGAAGCCCAGCAGCCGGCGTGTACCGGTGGTTCTTCGGCTCCCGACAAGCACGCACCGCTGCCTCGACTATGTGCTCGGGAGTCGGAAAATCGGGCTCTCCGGCGCCGAACCCGATCACGTTCTCCCCCGCAGCCTTCAGAGCCTTGGCTTTGGCGTCGACCGCAAGAGTCGCCGATTCGGCAATCGAAGCCAAACGAGAAGATGTTCGGCGCAGAGATGGACTATTTCGTTGGGGAGACGAACTCATGCCTGCCATGCTTACATAGTGAACCCAAAAGACCCACGACAAATTCGCGTTTCATCCGATCTTTTGCCACGGGACGGTCGATTCGGATGCGGTCCCTCCAAGATCCGCCCCGAACAACTCGAGGATCTGATGGCCGCTGGGCCGAGGCTCC
>JBIIKC010000033.1:0-8765 GCA_044233375.1 Ilumatobacteraceae bacterium | reverse complement strand
GAGCATTTTCGCCGAGCCGTTCGTCGAGACCCTCGACGAGGCACGCAAGGGCGTCGATGGCCAAGGCGGAAGCCTCGAGGTCTGGTGGTTCACCAGAGAGATGAATTGCCCCGAGTTCGAAAAGCCCCATGGCATGGTTGGCGATGACCACATCGACAGGAGCTTCGGCCAACCGACGTCGGGCATCGGTCAGGGCCTCGAAGGAGTCTGAAAGTTCGGATTGATTCGCGTCTGACATGATTTCCCCCGGTACGCTACTCCGCACAACTGAGGCGAAGTGGGGCTCCGCTCCCACCTGGCCACCTGCAGTCTCGAGGGTACGTGGCGAGGCATCGGCGTGCGTCCAGGTCTTTCGAGAAGGCCACTGTGTGGCTGACCCGTGTCGACTTCGCGTCGTCCATCAACCATCGAATTGGGAGGTCAGCCCTTTGCACAGGAGTGAGCAGTCATAGCACCGCCGACGAACGAACCTCGTTACAACGACCGTATACGCGCTCGAGAAGTGCGTGTGATCGGACCAGACGGAGCCCAGTTGGGAATCAAGACCCTTCCGGATGCTCTCGGTCTTGCCCGTGAACTCGATCTCGACCTCGTGGAAGTTGCTCCACTTGCGAATCCGCCCGTCTGTCGCATCATGGACTATGGAAAGTTTCGATACGAGGAGTCACAGCGAGCAAGAGAAGCTCGCAAGAAGACCGCACACGTCTCGGTGAAGGAAGTCAAGTTCCGTCCGAAGATCGGCAAGGGAGATTTCGACACCAAAGTCCGCCATGTGGTGGAGTTCCTATCGGATGGTCACAAAGTCAAGGTTTCGCTGCAGTTTCGAGGTCGTGAAATGGCACACCCGGAATTGGGTAGCAAGATTCTCGACGACGTGATCGAACAGATCGTCGAGGTGGGAAAGGTCGAGACTCAAGCTCGACTCGAGGGGAGGAGCATGACCATGGTCCTGGTCCCCGACAAGAAGAACACCAAGAAGAAGGATTCGGTAACGGCCAGCTCCGACGTGCCAGTTGCATCGACATCGAGTCCTGAACAAACACCTGCAATCCCGACTGAGGTTCAAAACGAGTCCTGAACTTCGATCGGGAGATTGATCGAGAAAGTGAAACCAAAATGCCCAAGATGAAGACCAGCAAGACGACAGCCAAGCGATTCAAGAAGACTGGAACCGGCAAATTGCGCCGGCTTCAGCAGAATCGTCAGCATCTGTTCGAAAAGAAGCCGTCGACTCGTACCCGTCGTCTCGATGGCATGGTCGATGTTCATTCCGGTGACATCAAAAAGATCAAGCGCCTTCTCGGAGAGCGCTGAAACGTAACGTTCGAGCTGGTCGAGGCCGGCACCTTCAAATCAGGAAAGTGAGGAACATCCGATGGCACGAGTGAAAAGAGCAGTCGGTTCGAAGAAGAGGCGGCGCCAGACTCTCGAGCGCGCCAAGGGCTATTACGGCAACAAGAGCCGGTCCGTGCGCGCTGCCAATGAGCAGGTGATGAAGTCCGGTCAGTATGCGTTTCGTGACCGTCGCGCGAAGAAGGGCGAGTTCCGTCGTCTGTGGATTCAGCGCATCAACGCCGCCTGTCGATTGAATGACATGAGCTACAGCCGGTTCATCGCTGGGCTGAATGCGGCGGGCATCGAAGTCGATCGCAAGATTCTTGCGGACCTTGCCGTCACCGATGCTGCAGCGTTCAGCCGTTTGTGTGAGGCCTCGAAGGCAGCACTGAGCTGATCCGACCCACTTCTAGTGACCCTTCCTCTGGCACTGTCCAATCAGCGGGTTCAGCGTCTTCGACGTTTGGTGAATCGGCGGGACAGTCGTCGGGAGGAGGGTGTCCTGGTGGTGGAGGGTGCAGTGCTGTTGCGTGAGGCGGCGACAGCCGGTCTCGAAGTCGAGTGCCAGTTCGTGGCTGCGGACTCGAGTCCTGTCGACGTGGGTGGTTCAGTCTTCCGTCTTGCCGATGGCGTGATGGAAAGAGTCGCATCCACTGAGTCTCCTCAACCTGTGATCGGGATCGTGCGGACACCGCACTTCGATCGTTCGGTTCTCGAGTTGGCCGACTTCGTCGTGGTTGCCGACGGTGTCTCGGATCCGGGGAATCTTGGAACGATGATGCGTTCTGCGGAGGGATCAGGAGCGGATGCATTCGTTGTCACTCCCGGAACGGTCGATCACACGAGCCCTAAGGTGGTTCGAGCAGCTGCGGGCAGCCTTTTTCGCCTTCCCGTATTCGAAGTTCGGCAGATCGACGATTTGCGTCGCTCGAATCTCGTCACGATCGGAACGACGAGTCATGGCGCCCCGTGCTATTCCGACGTCGATCTCGAACGTCCCATCGCCGTCATTCTTGGTAACGAGCCTCGCGGGTTGAACACGAACCTGGATGTCGATGAATGGATGTCGATACCCCTGGCCGGCAGCGTCGAAAGTCTGAATGTCGCAATGGCCTGTTCGGTCGTGTGCTTCGAAGTTGCTCGCCAGCGTCGTGCGGACTCGGATACCGTTGAAGCGCGATGATCGAGCAAATTTCTGCAGCCCGAGCCGAGGCCGAAACCCGTATTGCACGAGCGATCGACCTGGCTGACCTGAAGTCGCTCGATCAGGAGATCCTCGGCAAGAAGGGGACGCTTGGGGCATTGAAATCCGGTATGGCGCAACTGACCGCGATCGAGGAGAAAAAGCTGGTCGGACAGGCGCTGAATGAGGCTTTCGTTGCAGTTCGATCAGCGCTCGACGAACGTCTCCATCAATTGGCAACCGGAGAATTGGATGAACGAATCCAACGTGAAGCTCTCGATCTGAGCGAGTCGTTTTCTTCTCCCGTGAGGGGTCGCGCTCACATCGTGACGCAAGCCTGGCAGCGTCTCGAGGACGTGTTCATCGGTATGGGATTTCAGATCGCCGAAGGACCTGAAGTCGAAACCGATTGGCACAACTTCGAGGCATTGAACATGCCGCCCTCTCATCCGGCGCGCAGCATGCACGACACCTTCTACGTCGATCACGGTCAGCCCGGAAGTACGGTGCTTCGTACTCACACGTCACCCGTGCAGATTCGGGTGATGCATTCGACGAAACCACCGATCTATCAGGTGATGCCGGGACGAGTCTTTCGTAATGAAACGACCGATTCGACCCACTTGGCAGTGTTCCATCAAATCGAAGGACTCGTCATAGACAAAGGCATCACACTGGCAGATCTAGCGGGAACGATCGACGCCTTCACAAAGGCATTCTTCGGAAGTGAATTCGGCAGTCGCTTGAGGCCGAGTTACTTCCCATTCACCGAACCGTCTGCAGAATTCGATATTCGGACGCCCGATGGATCGTGGCTCGAGCTCGGTGGCTGCGGGATGGTGCATCCGAATGTGCTCCTGGCAGGCGGCATCGACCCAGAGGAATGGAGCGGATTCGCATTCGGCTTCGGGATCGACCGAATGGCCAAGGAGCGCCACGGAGTGAGCGACGTGCGTGAGATGTACACGAACGACATCAGATTCATCGAGCAGTTCTGAGATGGGCATGAAGGCTGTTCACTCCTGGCTGGCGGATCACATCGATCTTCCCGAAGACCCCGAAGTTGTCGCTCACCTCCTGTCGGACCTCGGCCTGGCTGTGGAGTCCGTCGAGCATGTCGGAGCTTCGGTGCCTGGTGTTGTGACCGCCCGCGTTCTGAGGACCGAGCGACATCCGGATGCGGCGAAGGTTCATCGCGTGTTCGTCGACGCGGGCGATGGGGTCGAACGACATGTGTGGTGTGGTGCGTTCAACATGCAACCGGGAGATGTCGTCCCCCTTGCACTTCCAGGCACGAAGATGCCGGACGGCCGGGCCATCGAACCGAAACCGATTCTGGGTATCCCGAGTGATGGCATGTTGTGTTCGGCTCGAGAGCTGGATCTCGGTGTCGATCACAGCGGGATTCTCATCATGGATCGACAAACACCTCTCGGAATTCCCTACGCAGAGGCTCTCGAACTGAACGAAGAGATCACCTATGACTTGGACGTCCTTCGCAATCGTCCGGAGGCATTCGGGCATGTCGGCATCGCCCGAGATCTTGCGGCCCGATTGAAGACGGCTCTGAAGACGTCGTTCTGCACGATCGAGCAAGTTGCGCCGGCATTGGGACCGACAGTCAGCGCACCTGTCGAGATAGACGCGCGAGAGCGCTGTGCGCGATTCACAACAGTCGTTCTCAGTGAGATTGTGATCACGGACTCTCCGGCTTGGATGGCGAGTCGTCTCGCAGCAGCTGGAATGCGTCCAATCAACAACGTGGTCGATGCGAGCAACTATGTCATGCTCGAGTTGAATCAGCCGAACCACCCGTACGATTTCGACGCCCTCGGGGGAGGAGGGTTCCGCGTTCGCGTTGGCAAACCCAATGAAAGTCTGATCACTCTCGACGATGTCGAACGAATCGTGGACGAGAAAACGTTGCTGATTTGCGACGCCGAGGATCGCCCGATCGGACTTGCAGGCATCATGGGCGGTCAGAACTCGGAGATCTCATCATCGACAACTCGAGTTGCTCTCGAGACAGCTTGGTTCGAGCCGATCGGCATCATGCAGTCGGTCCAAAGATTCGGTTTGCGTACGGAAGCGTCGGCTCGTTTCGAGCGCGGTGTCGATCCGCGAGGTATTGAGGCGGGAATCGCCCGGTTCATCGAACTCCTGCGACTGACTTGCCCTTCTCTTGTCGTTCATCGAGGACTGTGCGACGTGACAACAGAGCACGTGCCTGATCCAACGGTGATCGAAGTTCGCCCGAAGCGCGTCGGCGACCTTCTCGGGCGAACATTCACATCGGAGGAGATCGAGGAATTGATTGCGCCGATTGGATTCACAGTCGAATCGGATCGGGAAGTTTCGAACGCAGTCCGTGTCACGGTTCCATCGTGGCGACCCGACTGTTCCCTCGAGATCGACGTCGTCGAGGAAGTTGCGCGTCTGTACGGCTACGACCGACTCGGAAAGACGATTCCGAAGTCGACGATGCCCGGGTCATTGAGCGCTGTCCAACAGAGGCGTCGTCGGTTGCGAGACATCCTGCACGGTTTCGGTGCTGACGAAGCGATGCCGCACCCATTTCTCGCAAACGGTGACCTCGCACGAGTCGGCCTCAGCGAAGATGCGGTGCGAATCGTCAATCCGCTCGTAGTGGGGGATGATGTCTTGCGCACCTCGCTGCGACCGGGGCTCTTGCGAGCGATTTCATTCAATGAGTCGCATCGTCGCACCGGACTCACTTTCTACGAGATTGGGCACGTCTACCCTCCGAGTCAAGATGTTCTTCCGGCAGAGTACGAATCTCTCGGCGTGATCATCGGTGGCGCAGATGCCACCCGAGCCATACAGCTGTGGCGTGAAATCTCGGCCGGCATGGGCTGGGGGGCGCGACTCGATCAATCAAGTGTTCCCGCTGGTCTCCATCCCACCCGATCGGCCTCTCTGTCGATCGGAAAGACAGTGATCGGGTCAGTGGGTGAGATACATCCACGAGTTCTCGAGGATCTGGGAATTTCGGAACGTTGCGCAGTTCTCGAACTGGACCTGAGCACGTTGCTCGTCGTAGAACCGAAGATTCCGCAATGGAGGCCGACCAGCCGATACCCCTCTGCGGATTTCGACCTGGCGTTCATCGTGCCGAACGGGGTTCCCGCAGAAAAGGTCGACAAGAGTCTGCGTCAGAGTGCAGGAGCATGGCTCACCTCGGTCGAATTGTTCGACGTCTATCGATCAGTGGACCTCGGGGATTCGCGAAGCCTTGCCTACCGAATCCGGATCCAGGCGGCGGATCGCACCCTGACGGATTCCGATATTGGAGTGATACGGACGAAGTGCATCGAGGCAGTGGCAAAAATGGGAGCCCGCCTACGCGAGTGAGGCGCATCCTCGTATCTCCATTCATCAGCCTGTATGATCATGCGTTGTGACGAAGCAGATCAAGAACGCCGCAGTCGTCGGTGCCTCGGGGTACACCGGCGCGGAATTGTTGCGACTCATCTCCTCACACCCGCAGATGACCATTGCCTGGGCGTCGGGGGACTCTCAGGCCGGAGCGCTCGTGCGCTCGGTGCATCCGAGTGTGTCAGCGGAGTATCCAGACCTCGTTCTCGTCGATTCGGACCCCAGAGGAATAGTCGAGCGTTGTGATGGTGTCGATGTCGTCTTCTTGGGTTTGCCACATGAAGCGAGCCTTGCTCTCGTCCCCGAACTGGTGGACCGGGTGCCGTGCGTGGTCGATCTCTCTGCTGCGTTCCGTCTGAAGGATGATTCGGCTTATCCGCGTTGGTACGGGTTCGAACACGATCAGCCTCAGTTGCTCGAACGAGCTGTGTACGGCCTACCGGAATTGCACCGATCGCGACTCGTAGGCGCGGGACTGATCGCGACGCCTGGGTGTTACGTGACTGCAGCCACGTTGGCTCTGGCACCGCTCGTCGAACGAGGAGCCATTCGTACTCATGGGGTCATCGTCGATGCCGCAAGTGGCGTCTCTGGAGCCGGCCGTGTTCCGAAATCCACGTCTCACTTTGCCACTGTGAACGAGGACTTCACTGCATACGGGCTGCTCGATCACCGCCACACTCCCGAGATGGAAGAGCAGATCGGAGCTGAAATCTTGTTCACTCCTCACCTCGCACCGATGAATCGTGGAATCCTCGCAACCTGTTACGCCCAGCCGGCTGAAGGGTTCGATCCTCGTGGTGGGCGAATACTCGAAGTACTTCACGATGCGTATCGTGACGAGAGTTTCATTGTCGTCTCCGAGACGGTCCCTTCGACGAAAGCCACTCTTGGATCGAACGCTGTGCACATCACTGCCCGCTACGACGAACGTACCAACCATGTCGTGGTGATCAGTGCCCTGGACAATCTCTGCAAGGGTGCGTCCGGGGGAGCACTCCAAGCAGCAAACGTCGCGCTCGATCTTCCAGAGGAGTCCGGGCTCAGCCGAATCGGGGTGTACCCGTGAAGACGAAATCGGACGTGACCATGTCAGCGATCGACGTCGGAGCGAAGGCAGATCCCGCTCAGCGGGCAGCGATCCTCATCGAAGCGCTCCCGTACATTCGACAATTCGAGAACAAGATCATTGTCGTCAAGTACGGGGGCAATGCACTGGCGGGCGCTTCGGAGGCCGATGCCCTGTCCTTGTTCGCTCAGGACCTCGTGCTGATGCGACTCGTCGGTCTCAGGCCGATCGTGGTTCACGGTGGTGGACCGCAGATCACTGACCTCCTCGCAAAAGTCGGCAAGAAGACTGAGTTTCGCAATGGGCTGCGAGTCACTGATGCCGAGACGATGGACATCGTCAGGATGGTTCTCATCGGACAGGTCAATCCGCGCATCGTTTCGGAGATCAACGTGTACGGACATCATGCTGTGGGAGTGAGTGGTGAGGACGCAAGGTTGATTCAGGCCGTTGCGCGCGATCCGTCTCTCGGATTCGTCGGCGATGTGCAAGAGATTCGGCCAGAGTTGCTGTACCGCCTCCTCGATGACGATTTCATCCCGGTGGTTGCCACGATCGGGGTGGATGAAACCGGCCAGGCGTACAACATCAATGCCGATACTGTCGCAAGCTCGATCGCAGTTGCGATGAGGGCAGAAAAGTTGATCTACTTGACCGACATCGAAGGTTTACGATCCGACGTCGACGACCCGAAAAGTTTGATCAGTGCGGTCACTGCGAGCGAGCTCGATGCGATGATCAGCGAGGGAACGGTGTCGGACGGAATGATTCCGAAGGTTCAGGGTTGTATCGATGCGGTTCGTTCAGGTGTTGGTCGTGCCCATGTCCTCGACGGACGCCGACCTCATGTGTTGTTGCTCGAGTTGTTCACCGATGCTGGTATCGGAACGATGATCGAAGGAGATCGGTGATGAACTTGGCTCACGGATTCGTGACCGCACCCCACGAGTACTGCCCCTTCATGCCGGTTTTCGCGCCACCTCAAGTGATGTTCGAACGAGGTAGCGGTACCGAGTTGTGGGATGTGAACGGTCGTCGATACCTCGACTTCCTTTCGGGGATCGCGGTTGTCTCTCTCGGACACGCAAACCCAATCGTCGCGCGAGCCGTATCGGAACAGATGATTCGGCTCGCCCATGTCAGCAACTTCTTCGCCAATCCAGTTGCAACGAAGGCTGCAGCAGACATCGATGCGTTAATCGCGGAAGTGACAGGGCATCAGGGTCAAGTTTTCTTGTGCAACAGCGGAGCCGAGGCAAACGAGGCGGCAATCAAACTGGCGAGGAAGTTCGGTGGGCGTGGACGTCACACTGTGGTCAGTGCCTACGGGAGCTTCCATGGCCGAACCTTGGCAACCCTTGCCGCAACAGGTCAGCCTGCAAAGCACGAGCCGTTCCAACCGATGCCAGAGGGCTTTCGTCATGTTGCCTACGGGGACATCGCTGCACTCGATGATGCGATCGATGGTTCCGTGGCCGCAGTGTTGCTCGAATCGATCCAAGGTGAAGGTGGAGTTGTCGACGGCGGCTCGGAGTACCTGAGTGAAGTCCGCAGACTTTGCGACGAAGCGGGCATTCTGATGATGATCGACGAAGTACAAACAGGACTTGCTCGGACGGGTCAATGGTTCGGATTCCAGTCGAGCGAGAAAGACTCCGTGACTCCTGACGTCGTCACGCGACCTCACGTGACTCCTGACGTCGTCACGATGGCCAAAGCTCTGGGGAATGGCTTTCCTGTCGGTGCGTGCTGGGCGAAGAAAGAAGTCGCAGCAGTCTTTCG